>CAXUNV010000307.1:0-6027 GCA_964252355.1 uncultured Chthoniobacterales bacterium
CAAAGGGGCAGGGCGGCCATCAAGCCTGCGGTCGGGCCGGGGGGTAACGCCCCACCGGGTCGCCCGTGGATCCCGGCCCCGCCCGGCAACCGGGAATTGGGAACCGTAAACCGGCAACCCGCGCTTCGCCCGACCGCAGGCCCGCGGAGGGCCGTGCTAAGCGCCGGGAGTGAGGCCTAGGGTCGGTTTGGGCGGGGAAGCTTTGACCGGTTGAGGCAACGTTTCCGGCTCATCGTCCAAAAGCCCGGCACCGGCCCAGAACCAGCGCCCAGCAGCGGCGCACCACCAAGCTTCCATCAAGACGAACACGCCCTCGCTGAAGGCGTCGATGTCCCAGGGCCACACCACGTGGAAAAACAGGTCGACGGCGGCCCAAGCCGCAAACATCGACAAAAGAGTCGCAATGGGGCGCCCGCGACGGCAGGCGCAGCGCCACAAGACGGCCGCGAACAACCACGCACTGAACGCTTGCAGGCCGTCGAGGACGATGATGAAGCAGGTCTGCGCGAACCCTTCGCTCAGGGCTTCGGGCGGATGGAACGTGGCGGTGACCCAGTCGATGCCGGCCTGCGTGGAGACGACGTCTGACCAATTGAGCATCAGGTGGGTCAGCAGCAGGAGTCCGGCCGCCAGCCACGCCGAACCCGCGAGACGTTTCGGCACCGCCAGCGCCAAGCCCACGACGACGCAACTCATCCCGAGGTTGGCCGCGATGCAAAGCTTGATGGCCAGAGCATAGCCGAGGTCAGCGGCCAGCAGGTCAACCCGAGTGGGGTCGCCGACGCGCGCGTAGGCCCACAGTTCGAGGCAGAGTGCCACAACTTGCGTCAAGGCAGCGCCCCAGGCGACGACGGCGGCGGGCCGGCCGGTCAAAAACGACCGCAGGCGGTGAAGAGGCTTGCCGGTTGGCGCATCCACGGCAAGGAACACCATCGACGCAAGTCGCCGGCGATTTAATCCGGCGGACTAAAGGGGGCCTGGCGAAACCAGTGACCGGCGCGCGCACCCCTCCTTGGGCGCAGCGGGATCAAATCATACCGGGAACACGTTTTGTCGGTGGACACGCTTGACGGACCCGCCGGGCTGGAACGCCGGCGGCTCTGTCTCGTGGCCTTCGGCGAGAAGGAATTGACGCGCGGCGCAGACGCAGATGGCCCCTTCGGTCAACGCGAAGACCGTGTCGCTAATCAGCGCCGTGTCCCAGGAAGTTGCCCCGACGATCAGCAAATCGACCGCGGACCAAACGGCAAACGCGCCGAAAGCCATCGCGGTGAAACGCGCGGCGCCTGCAGCGCGCCAGAGCGCCCCGGCGAACGCGCAGGCACCCAGGACCTCAAGGGTATCCAAGAAGTAGAGAAAACAGGCTTGGAGCACGCCGTCGCCCAAGACGGCGGCCGACCCGTTTTCGACGAAGTGGCTGGCGAGGCTGCCCAACCATTTCTGGCCGGCTTGCAGGCACGTCAGGTCCACCACGTTCAAGAGCAGTTGACTGCAGAGCAGAAAACCCGCGCCGGTCCACGCCAAGGTGCGGGAACCTCTCGGCGTGACCGTCGCCAACGCCAGCAGCGTCCAGCTTTTGCCGAGGGTCGCCAAGCCGGCTACGCTCATGGCAAACGCGTAAAGCGGGTCGGCCGAGAGGAGGTCGGAGCGCTCGTGGCCGCCCACCCGCGCCGAAGCGGCCACGATGCAGGCGATGCCTGCCAGTCCGACGATGGCCGTGGCGGTGGCCACAAACCCCGTCAGCCTGCCACCAAGGGCTGCGCTCAGCGCGCGACGGAAGATCAGGCGTTGAGCGCTCACGGTCGCTCTGAACCATCGGCGCAGGGTTGGATCGGTTTACGCACAATGCGCGGCCAGCGCGCGGCGCACTTCCCGGATCGCCGCGTCAGGTCACCCCGGCAGGGGTTCATCCCGCGTTTGCAGTGCGCGCGGACCGATGGTTCAGAGGAAGGATGACCCCTGACCGAACGGACAACCCCGTGGCGCGCCCGTCAGATGCTTTCCAGCCGTTGGCGGGGCGGGTCGCGGTCGTCACCGGCGCCAGCCGCGGGATTGGTCGGGCTGTGGCCGAGGCGCTGGCCGGCGAAGGTGCTGCCGTGACGGCGACCGCGCGGGACCCCGCGGCCCTGGCCGAGGTCGCGGCGACCATCGTCCACGCCGGGGGACGTGCCTGCGTTTGCCCGGCAGACCTGCGCGACCCGGCCACGCCGGGCGCGCTGGTGGCAGCGACGTTGGAGGCGTTCGGCACGCTCGACATCCTCGTGAACAACGCCGGCGCAACCAGGCGCGGCCGGTTCTTGGACCTAACCGACGACGATTGGGCTGACGGGTTCGCCCTGAAGTTTTTCGGCAGCGTGCGGTTGACTCGGGCGGCTTGGCCCCACCTCCGGGCAGCGGGCGGGTCGTTGGTGAACATCGTGGGCGTGGGCGGCCGCACTCCCGGCGCGGAGTTCGCCATCGGCGGATCCGTCAACGCCGGGCTTTTGTCGTTGACCAAAGCGCTCGCCGACCAAGGGATCGCGGACGGCGTTCAAGTAAACGCCATCAATCCCGGGGCCGTGCGGACCGACCGTTTGAACGCACGCCTGGACCGGCTCGCCCAAGAGCGCGGTATCACGACCGAGGCGGCGGCAGACGCCCTGGTGCGGGAGGCGCACACCGTCCGACTCGGCGAACCGGCCGACATCGCGCGTCTGGTGGCTTTCTTGGTGCACCCGGCATCACGGTTCATCCACGGCGCCCTGCTTGACGCGGACGGCGGCCAAACCAAATCCATCTGAGCTTGAACTTCCGCGGCGACGGCGGTGTCACGCGGCGCGCAGAAGCGCTGAAGCCGGGGTAAAACGGATGGAGACCGGGGCGCGCCCTTTGTCCGCCCGCCTCGTCGCCGCTCTCCGGTCGCGTCGTCCGCGCCGATCGCCGCGGGCCATTCCGCCGAAAAGCCAAGCGGCCGCGAGGCATTGGCCGAAGGCGAGCAACGGGAACAACCATTCGCTGACCGCATCCAGCGAATCCGGCGCGAAAACGGTTGCAGCCAAATCGATCCCGGCCCAACCGGCCATGCAGAAGAGACAAACCGCCAGCGGACGGCTCCGCTGCCGCCATTGCCAGAGGACCGTACCCAAGAGGGCGGCGCCGAACACCTCGAGCGCGTCCAGCGCAAAGACGATGCCGAGCTGGGTGACACCTTCAGGGGGGAAGCTTTGACTCGCCGCCGCGGGGTTGGCCAGCCCCAGCAGCGTGCGCAGCCAGCGGTCTCCCACCACGGTCCAAGCCAAGTTGTCTAGGTTTAGGAGCAGTTGGCTCAACAGCAGGACGGCCGTGCCGATGGAGGCGCCACCCAGAAAACGGCCCGCGGCCAGGGCGCCGGCACCGGCGATGACCAAGCTCAGGCCGAGGTTGGCCATCAGAAAAAGGAGGGTGACTTCCGAATTGCGCGGGTCGGCGACGATCTGCGAATGGTCATGTCCCAAAGACGCAAACAGCCATTCCTGTTCGACCAACGCCACGCCTTGGCATCCCGCGGCGCCCAGCGCGAGGCCGGACCCGAGCCGGCCCGTGAAGAGCTGCCCTAGCCAAATCACCCCGGCTTTGAACGAGACACGCACGCTGGTGCCATCTGGTATCGGCACCCTCACGCAGAGACTTTAGTTGGGCACCCCTCCGGGGGCCAACGGTGCCACGCGCCTAACGGACGGCCGCCGGTTCCCGCCGGCTCCGGCGCCAAAACCACGCGGCGCAAATGGCCCCTTGCGCCCCGCTCAAGAGGGTGAAAGTGACGTCGCTCCAGTGCAGGACGGCATTCGGACCGAAGGCTGAAACGGTCATGTCGAAGACCGCCCACGCCGCCAGGGCCATGAAGAGGTAACTCGAAGGCCTTGCCTGCTTGCTCAGCCGCAGGGTCACCGCGCCCAACATCACCCCGCCGATCATCTGGGTGACGTCTTGGTAAAAGATCAGGGCCGTGCGCACCGCCTCGTCATCAACGATCAACCCGCCGGTATTCGCCGCGCCGACACGGATGCCGAGCAAGTCGCAAACCCAATTATAGACCTCAGGCGTGGTGACTAGGTTGTAGAAATTGGCGAAGGTGTGGCTCAGCAGGAGCCAACCTAAACCGATGAGGCTCGCCCAGGGGAATTGCGGTACCGCCACTGCCGCGACCCCGGTGAGCGCGAGGCCGGTCCCGACGTTTGCCGCGAGGTAGAGGGAACCGATGAGGGCGTCAACGCCTGCTTTGCCAGGCGGTGAACCGAACGGCTGCCCGTAAACGACCCACTCCTGCAGGCCCACCGCGGCGAAGAAGGCGGCGGCCGTGAGCGCCGCGGACAGGGCGCCGGCGCGGCGGGCGAGGTGCCGTTCCACAAACGCCGACGTTCGCGCCAGCGCGGCGGGGACCTTGGGCCTGACCAAGGTGCCCTCGTCAAGATTCCACGACACTTCGATGCGCCTGCGTACCGGGCGTTCCTTCATGAGGCCAGAGACATGCCACAGGACATAAACACCCTCTTTCACGAGGCGGGCATCACTTCGCCGCGCCGCCGTCGGACCGTTCGGGGGAGGTGGGCTTTCTGGATTCGACCCTGAGGACTGCGTCCGGTGCCGAACGAAAGACCTGGGGAGGGGTCGTGCAACGTTTGGCGTGGGCGTTGCCCCGGAAGGGGCGGCAATCTCGGGTGAACTCTGGGCCAAGCTCTCCAGCCCCTTCGGCGCGTCCGCACCACGGGCGTCGTTCGACCGGAACCATCTTCGGGCCGCTCCGCCGGCGACCAACCAGGGGAGTGCGGGCGCCCCACCCGTCCACGGCCGGAACTGATCCCGAGGTGGCGCTCACCCGGCGGGCCGCTGGGCGGCACCCCCAAAACGGGCGGGACGCCCGCGCTCCCCTCGATCCGGCGGCGTCTCGCCCCGCTCGCGTTGCCCCACCATTCATCGGCGGTTTCGAACCGGCAACCGCCAACCGCGAAGCGCGCTTTGCTCAGCGCATCGACCGCCGGTAGGTGTCGGGCGTCACGAAGTACAAGCGTCGAAACACCTTGCCCAGGTGGGTGGCGTCGGCGAAGCCGGTCTGGGAAGCGACGGCCGCGAGCTTCAGGTCCGTGCTCGCCAGGAGCCGGGCCGCCTCCCCGATCCGGACCTGCGTGACGAACCGCGCCGGACTGAGTCCGGTGGTGCGGCGAAAGTGGTGGGAAAACCGGGTGCGGCTCATGCCGCGCCGGCCGGCCAGATCTGGCACGGCCGTGCGCCCGGCAGCCATCGCCGCCAAAACCTCCGCGCGCACCTCGGCCAGCAGACGTTCCCGACGCGCGGCCGGGTAGGCCAAGGCGTGTGCCCAACGTTCCCATTCCAGCAAAAAACCGAAGATCTCGGCTTCTTCCGCGAACTCGTCAGCCCAACCGGCGGCGCGGAGGGCATCGTAGAGGTCGACGGCTCGCCCGACCAACGGCGACGCCGGGGGCACCGCCCAGACCGCCCCGGCGTTGCGCAACCGGGCTTGGACACGGCGCACGACGTAGGGATGATCGATGATCAACCAAAAGAAGGTCCAGCCCGGTGACTCTGGCGGCAAAAAGTACGCGTCGTCGCTCGGCACGATGCTGGTAAAGGCCTCGCCCGGACCGAGGGGTCGCGCCTCCGCGCAATCCGCCGCGCGGAAGGCGCCCTGACCCGCCAGCGTGTATTGCCACACCAGAAAGGGCGCACGCTCGTCGCCCTCGCGTCGGCGGCCGTGCCAATGGTAGTTCTGGCCAGGCCGACAAGCTTCGAGGCCGCTGAGCACCCGCGCTTGGTGCAGCGGAGCATCCTCGGGCCGGTTGCGCAAGGTGCGCAGCGTTTGAAAAAGCCGTGCGAAGGCGGGTTCCATGTCGATCGCCAGCATGACGGCAGCGCCCCGCCGCGGTCACAAATCGACGATAGTCGGGCCGACGCGACTATTGCGGGACGCTCCGGCTTTGGCCAAGCTTTTTCCGCTCAGCCTCGCCGGCCGGGCGCCAACTGCACCCCTTCCCCTCTCCCCCCACCATGCGC
>CAXUNV010000308.1:0-6008 GCA_964252355.1 uncultured Chthoniobacterales bacterium
GGGGGGGTGGGTCGATTCCGCGCGCGATGGGGGCGCGCAGTTGGCTGCCTGGGTTCTCGATGCTGGCGTTGGCCGACGGCGCCGTCGGCTTCTTCTACCATGCGCGCGGCGTTTTGCGTCGGCCGGGCGGGCTGAAGGTGTGGCTTTACAACGTGGTTTACGGGCCGCCGGTGTTCGCCCCGCTCTTGTTTGCGGCGTGCGGCTTCACGGGGTTGCTCGCCAGCCTGATGCGCAGGGAGCGCAAATAGGAGAGACGGAGCATGGAGACGAACCGCGAACGGTGGCCGGTCGATCCCGCAACCGGAAAATCGATGGTGCCGCGCGACCAACCCGGCTATTACCCGGGTTACAGCACCTTGTCGCAACGTGCCTTTTGGGATGCCGCCACGCGCGAGTTGGTGCTCAAACGCCTCAACGAAGTGCCACCCATCCGTTTTTTCACGGCGGACGAGGTGCGGCTGATGGAACTGGTCTGTGCGCACGTGCTGCCGCAGGACGACCGGACGCCCGACCGGCGTATCCCCATCGTCCCCTTCATCGACGAGCGGCTTTTGACCGGTCGGACACCGGGTTACCGCTACGCGCAGATGCCACCGGATGGCGAGGCGCACCGGCTCGGACTCAAAGCGATCGAGGAGATGGCGCTCTGGTCCCAGGGCAAACCGTTCGGCCAACTCTCCTGGCACGACCAAGACCTCTTGCTCGAATCGATCCATGACGGCGAGCCGGCCGGTGCCAAGGAGATCTGGGAGCGGATGCCGGTGCACCGTTACTGGGCGCTGCTCGTGCAGGACGTGGTCGAAGTCTACTACGCCCACCCGTGGAGCTGGGATGAGATCGGGTACGGCGGTCCGGCTTACCCGCGCGCGTACGTCCGGTTAGAGGGGGGTGCGCCCGAACCGTGGGAAGTCGACGAACGCCGTTACGAGTGGGAGGCGCCGCCTACGTCGGTGTCGGACCCAGACGAAGACACCGCCTCGCACCAGCACCAGCCCGTGCACGGCCAAAGCGGCACGCACTGATCGCCTCTCCCATGAATCTTTTCCCCTTAGGCGGCGCTTTTAAAAGGCCGCGTGACGCCGACCATCACCTCGGTCCCATGCAGCGCATCAAAGGGCCGATGCGCCGTTTCGTCGAGGGCGAGACGGTCGACTACGTGATCGTTGGCGTCGGCTCCGCCGGCGGGGTCTTGCTGCAGCGCCTGGCGCGTGCCGGGTTCAAAGTCATCGGGTTTGAAGCCGGACCGTTCTGGGACACCGAAAAGGATTGGGTCAGCGACGAGGCCGGTTCCCACAAGCTTTACTGGGAAGACCCGCGCGTGATCGACGGGGAAGATCCGCTCACGTTGGGCGCGAACAATTCCGGGAAAGGGGTCGGCGGTGGCTCCGTCCATTGGGCAGCGTTCGCGCCGCGCTTTCATCCATCGGATTTCGAGGTCTACACGCGCGACGGCGTTGGCGCGGACTGGCCGATTTCCTACCAGGAGCTAAAACCCTATTACGAATTGTTGGAGTTGGAGATGCCCGTGGCCGGTCCGGCGTGGTATCCGTGGGGCGACCCGCACGGTTACCCGTTCGCACCGCACCCGATGGGCGGCGTCGGCGACGTCCTGATCAAAGGCTGCACCAAACTGGGCATTGCGGTGAGCATGGGGGGGCCGGTGGCCATCCTCTCCGGCTCGCGCGGGGACCGACCCCATTGCATCTACCGGGGGTTCTGCATCCAGGGTTGTAAGGTCGGCGCCAAGGCGAGCACGCTCGTCACCCACGTGCCCGACGCGCTCGCCAGCGGCGCGGAGATCCGGGACCAGGCCATGGTCAGCCGCATCCACCTCGGCGAGGATAACCGGGTCACCGGCGTCTCCTACTTCGACCGGGAGGGTAAGGAGCGGTTCCAGAAGACGCGTGCGGTGATCGTCTCCGGCTACGCCATCGAAACGCCGCGCCTGCTGCTCAACAGCGCGTGCGACCGGTACCCGGACGGACTGGCCAACAGCAGCGGCACGGTGGGCAAATACCTCATGGCGCAGGCGGGCAACGTCATCGCGGGCCGGTTCGAAGAGTTGGTGCGCATGTACAAGGCACCCCCTGCCCACGCGCTCACGGAGGAGTTTTACGAGACGGACCCGAAGCGGGATTTCGCGCGTGGGTTTGCCATCCAGACGGTCGGGCCGCTGCCGATCGCCTTTGCCAAGCAGATGATGGCGGCAAAAGGAAGCTGGGGCTGGGGCCTGCGGCGGGTGATGATGGACTACAACCATTGGGCGGCGCTGGGATTGCTTGGCGAAATCCTGCCTTGGGAAGAGAACCGCGTGACCCTGAGCGAAGAAAAAGACCAGTTCGGCCTACGGGTGGCGCACGTCACCTTCAACCTGCACGACAACGACAAAAAACTGATCGAATTCGGCAAGAACAAAGTCATGGAGGTCATGCGCGCCGCGGGCGCGGAGGAGGTCGTTCAAGAATCCCGTTACGCGCATCTGGTGGGCGCGGCGCGGATGGGCAAGGATCCAGCTTCGAGCGTGGTGGACGGCTTCTGCCGCTCGCACGACATCGCCAATCTGTTTGTGTGCGACGGCAGCGTCATGCCCACGCAAGGCTCCGCCAACCCGGGGTTGACCATCCAGGCGCTCGCCGCCCGCACCGCCGACTACCTCATCTCGCAGGGAGAAGCCATTTTCCATGCTGAACGGCGCGACCCGCAGCCGGGTCCCGTGCGACGCGAACTCTCGCCGCCCGGCACCCACGGTTCCCGGGTGCCGCGCCTGCGTTGACGCTTCCCTTATGTCAAAGACAATTGGTCGACGAACCTGGGCCATTGCCGAAGGTTACATCCCTGCCTGGAGCCATGGTCCTGGCCCGGAGATGACCAGCCACGAAGCGTTCTGCGTGCTCAACGCCACGGACGAAGACGCGCACCTCGAGTTAACCCTGTACTACGAAGATCGGGAACCGGTTGGACCGTACCGGTTCACGGTCGCGGCGAGGCGCACGCAACATTTCCGCTTCAATAACCTCACCGACCCGGAGCCGGTGCCTCGGGGGCTCACTTACGCGAGCGTGTTTGAGTCCGACGTGCCGGTGGTCATCCAACATACGCGCCTTGACTCACGCCAAGCCGAGAACGCGCTGATGACGACGATGGCCTACCCCGGCGGCGAATGAAACCGCGCACGACGCCGGTGGCGAAGGAGCCGACGGTGCGGCCAAGAAAGAAGCACGATTCATGAACCCCCCATCCACTCGACGGGTGATCGTAGTCACGGGGGCCGCGGCCGGCGTTGGGCGCGCCGCGGCGAAAATGTTTGCGGAGACGGAGGGTGCTCGCCTCGGCTTGATCGCGCGGGGGCTCGACGGCCTGGAAGGCGCCAAACGGGACGTGGAAGCGGCCGGCGGCGAAGCGCTGGTTCTATCCTGCGACGTGGCGGACGCCGACGCCGTGGAGGCCGCGGCTGAGCGGGTCGAGCGCGAGTTGGGCCCCATCGACGTGTGGGTAAATGTCGCCATGACCAGCGTCTTTTCGCCCGTGAAGGAGATGAACGCGGCCGAGTTCAGGCGCGTGACGGAAGTCTGTTACCTCGGCTATGTGCATGGCACCCTGGCGGCGCTCAAACGCATGTTGCCGCGGGATCGCGGGCACATCGTGCAGGTGGGCAGCGCGCTGGCTTACCGCGGCATCCCGCTGCAGGCGGCTTATTGCGCGAGCAAGCACGCCATCCAAGGGTTCATGGATTCGCTGCGCGCCGAGCTGATCCACGACCGGAGCAACGTCGTCGTCACGATGGTGCAGATGCCGGCGCTCAACACGCCCCAGTTCGACTGGTGCAAAAGCCGCCTGCCGAACAAGGCGCAACCCGTGCCGCCCATCTACCAACCGGAGGTGGCCGCGGAAGCGATCGTTTTTGCGTCAAAGCACCGGCGGCGGGAAATTTACGTGGGGATGTCGACCGTCATCGCGATTTGGGGTAACAAAGTCCTGCCCGGACTCGGCGACTGGTACTTGGGTAGAACCGGGTACCAAGGCCAGCAGACCGGAGAAAAGGAGGACCCGAACCGGCCAAATAACCTTTATGAGCCGGTCGGCGGCGACCCGGGCGCGCACGGCCGTTTCGACGACCGCGCCCACTCGGGCAGTCCGCAGCTTTGGACGGATCTGCACCGACGCTGGGTGGCCGGCGGCTTGGCCACGGCTCTCCTCGCCGTGGCTGCGGCGATGCTCCGGTCGGGTCGAGCGAAGGAGCGATGAACGGGGCCGGATACCGCCCGGACCAGCCGGCTCGTGACACCGAGGCGCGGACCGGAACGCAAAATAAAGTTGGATCCGGCAGCAAGACTGGTCTCGAATAGCTCGTTATGGACAGCACCGCTCCCCTCCGCATCGACTACGTCGAGATCGCGGTCGCGGACGTCGCCGAGGCTAAGAGGTTCTACGGCGAGGTTTTCGGCTGGCAATTTCAAGATTTCGGGCCCGATTACGCCGAGTTTCACGATGGTCGACTGCGCGGTGGCCTGACCACGGTAACCGACGAGTCTTCCACGCCGGGTGTCGGTCCGTTGGTGATCATCTACTCGCCGGAGTTGGAAAAGTTGGCGGCCAAGATCGAGGACGCTGGCGGGGAGGTCACCCGCGAGATCTTCGAGTTTCCGGGCGGGCGCCGTTTCCACTTCGTTGACCCGAGCGGGAATCTGCTGGGGGTTTGGACGAACCACTGAGGCCCCAGAGACGTTGCGAGTTTCTGGTCTCTTGTCTCTGGTTGAGGCAAGGGCGGCGCGCAGGGTTTGGCGTAGACCGCGGCCGCTACCCGACGGTCGGTAGGGCAAGAGGTGTTTTGTCCCGGCACCCCTGAACCAGTGGGCAAGAGCTTGCGGGCGACCCGGTGGGGCGAAAACCCGGCCGCCTCAAAAGGGCCGCTCTCAAGGGGGATGCTTGGCGGGCGGTTTGAGCCAGGCCGCCTGACCCCAAGGGCGGGCGCCGGCGCGGTTTCCGCTTGGCGGTCCCGCGGCCGCCTTCCGACGAAGCGGTTGCCGGACGCGGGCCAGGTCTTCGCCCCACCGGCTCGCCCGTGAGATCCAATCGGAACGCCGGCTCTTCAATTCTCCAAAGGCACATAAAAGCTCCATAACGCATGGAGCGGTGAGCAGATGTGCAGAATTCTCGACCCTTCACCTCCGCGCTAAGCGTCGATACATGGGTCAACGCTTATTTACCTCGCACATTCCATGCAAAAATCTTTGTTGCTCCTAACCGCCGTCACCGGACTTTTTGCCTCCCAAGTGCACGGCCAGAACCTTATCCTCAATGGCGATTTCGAGATGCCGGCGCTCAGCGGGGATGGCAACCACATCGGCACGTCCGTCCCAGACTGGGTCTCGTCTGGTTCGCAGAACTCGTTCAACTTGGTGCAAAACGGCAGCCAAGGCATCGGCAGTGGGATCCTTAAGCCGTACCAAGGCTCCCAAACGCTGGACGGAACCTCCGGCGACTTCGTGTTTTCTCAATCGTTCACGCTCGACCATGTCAGCGCGTTGACCCTCTCGCTGTCCATCGGGCGACGGGACGACACGGGCGGACCTGGGGCATTTGCCTCGATTGTCGACGCGCACGGCCAAACGTTTTACACCTCGGCGACCCTGAACCCGGGTTTCACCGATTGGGCGACGTTCAACGGCACGACCGCGCCGGCAGCGACTGGCACTTACACCCTGAACGTCAGCCTACCGGACGCGTTCGAGGTGGACGCCGTGTCGGTGACGCCGGTGCCGGAACCCAGCGCCTTGTTGCTGCTGGCCATGTCCGGTGGCGGGTTGCTTGGGATGCAATTGCTCAGACGGTTCCGCCGCAGGGCGTAATCAGCCCCCCTCACGGGTTAATAGGTTCCGTGTCGTGGATGCGGGCGTAGTCGACGGCGTAACGGCCATTGCCCTGTTCCGTGTAGATCTCCACGAAGCGGCGGTGCCACTGCACCTCGGTGTGGTCGTAATCCGTGTGGCTCTGGACCGGGGCGGGAA
>CAXUNV010000309.1:0-2470 GCA_964252355.1 uncultured Chthoniobacterales bacterium
GGGTTTGGCGGCGGGCGGGGGGTCCGCCAACCCGCTGGCCTGGGTGCGGAGCTACCGGCGGGCAGAATTTTTCCGGATTGTGCTCAAAGAGGTGCTCGGACTCGCGCCGCCGGAGGCATTGCAGGCCGAAGTCAGCGCGCTCGCGGAGGCGTGCCTCGGCTTTTGCCAACGGTGGGCCGATCCCGCCGGCGACCTCACCGTCCTGGCGCTCGGCAAATTCGGCGGCGGCGAAATCCTCTACGGTTCGGACTTGGACGTCGTGTTTGTCGGGCAAGATGTCGAAGCGGCCCGGCGCCTGATCGAAGCCATGGGCGCGAAAACCGCCGGAGGGCCGGTCTTCGCGCTCGACGCCCGCCTGCGTCCCGAAGGGGAGTCGGGCGTCCTCGTAGTCACGCTTGACGCCTACCGTGCTTACTTCCAGAATCGGGCGCAGGTGTGGGAAAGGCAGGCGTTGAGCAAGGCGCGGGTGCTGGGCGGGTCCGCCGCCGAGGCGCTGCAGGCGTCGGTCCGCGACGCTTGGGAACGGGCTGCCGACTTCGTGGACCTGCCGCAACGCATCGGTCGCATGTACGCCCGCGTTGTCGAGGAACGGGATCGAGGCGCCGACCTGCTGAACCTGAAAACTGGACGGGGCGGTCTGATGGCCGTGGAATTCGCCACGCAATGCTTGCAGATGCGGGCGCGGATTTTCGAACCAAACACGTCGCGTGCCCTGTCGCGCCTGGCAGCGATCGGCAGCCCGGTCGCCGCGCGCCTCGCTTCCGCGTACCGTTTCCTGCGCGGGCTCGAAACGGTTTTGCGACGGGTCGACAATCTGCCGGTCTCGCGGCTCCCCGCCACCCCAGAAGAGCAGGCGCGCCTGGCCAAACGCGCCGGGTTTGCCGACCGCGAAGCCATGCTGGCGCGCTACCGGGCAGAACGCGCGGAAGCCCACCGGATCGCTGACGAGACTTTTGCCGTTCGTGACTGACGCCCTTCACCTTTTCCAGCACCTCGACGACGCTTGGGACGACGGCCTGGGCGAGGAGTTCAGCCGCCTCTCGCGCGCGGCGCTGGCCGGGGAACCTGCTTGGTTTGTCACCGGATCCTACCTGCAGGCCAGCGCCCTGCGTCGCCGTTGCCTGGAGGAAGGCCGCGCGCTTTTCGGAATTGAATTCATCGATTCCCGCGCCTTGCGCCGCCGCTTGTGCGCCTTGTACGGCCTGCCCAGCCCGTCGTTTGGGCACGAAACGCTTTGCCTCATCCTGCAGAACGCACTCGGCGAAGACCCCGTCCACGCTTCGGTCGCCGAACATCTCCTGTTCGCCCTCGACGAGTTCGCGCGCGAGGAGTTCGATTGCGAAGGCCGTTTGGAGGAGGTCCTTGCCTTGTTGCAGGTGCCCGCGGTCGCTTGGCCCACGGTCGCCCGCCTGAACCGCTCAGATTACTGGCGACCAAGGGTCGACCAGCGGCTGCGGGACTTGGCCGAACCGGGTCGGGCCGGGTGCCACTTGACGGCGTTTGGACTCTCGGCGCTGGAGGTGCGCGAAGCGGACCTGCTGGCCGCCGCCGCTCGGTCTGCTCGGAGCTTCCGGGCTTGGCTCCCCTTGCCCGTGAGTCGCGCCGGCACGGATTTCATCGTCTTGGAACGGCTGGAAGCGGCCCTGGGCTTGGCGCACACGGTTTGTCCCGCGGCAGGCACGGCCCAGCCCTTCGGCTGGATCTTGGAGGCTTGGCAGGGCTTCCCGGGCGGTGGGGGTCGCGTCCCGACGCTGGTGGCCGCGGAAGGACCCAAACAGGAGATTCCCGCAGTGGTGACCGCGGTGGCGCGGGCCTTGCAGGGCGGGGAGACGGTGGCGGTCGTCGTGCCCGAATTTGATCCGTTTGGGCCGCAGATCGTCGATGCCCTGAGTGCGGCGGGCATCGCCGTCGCCGACGACGTGACGCGACCGTCGCATGGGAGTCGCACCAAGGAAATCCAACGGGTTTTGGCGCGGTTGCACGGCCGCGAACGCACGTTGGCGGACCTCTGGCGGTTGCTCGAACTGGTGGTGGCACGTCCGTCCCGCTTGGCGGCGCTCCGGCGGCGTCTCAACCGACTCTTCGACGAGCGGCAGACTCCCCATCTGGACGGGATCGTGCCGGGCCTGTTTCCGCCGGAATGGGGAGAGGCGTTTTTGCGCCTCCTCGCACCGTGGCCGGCGCGCGCTGCGTTCGAGGACTTGGCGGCTTCCTGGCAGGGGCTGCTGGACAGTGCGAACGCGCTCCGTGGGCTGCCGGATTTTTCCGCTTTCGAGCTCGGCACTTCCGAACTCGAGCCACTCTGGCACGAGATCGGCGATTTCTTGCGCGGGGAACCGATCTCGCGGGAGTTGTTTGCGGAGTTTCTGGAAAAACTGCTCTCCCAACCGGTCCGGGTCACCGCCGGCGCAGGACGGACCGCCCACCTCTGCGTCACGACCGCCCGCCGCGCGCTCGCGACGGCCTGGGA
>CAXUNV010000309.1:2484-5985 GCA_964252355.1 uncultured Chthoniobacterales bacterium
CCGCGCTGCGCCGCCGAAGGCTGGCCTCGGCTCACGCCGGAAAACCCGCTGCTCGGCGAAGTCGCCCAAGACGCCATTCGTCAGAAGTACGGGTTGCGGTGGCGCGGCGCATCCGACAAGCGCCGCGCCGAATTGGAGGGGTACCTCCACCTGTTGACGCACACCCGGCGCCACCTCGCGTTCACCTACCACACCGTGGACGCCGCCGGCGATCCCGTGGTGCCCAACGAAGTCGTGACTTATCTCCAGAGCGGCCTACGCGTCGAACCCTCCCGTTTCCACCCAGGGACCAAGGTGCCCGGTGCACCCCCGCCGGCGCTCGAGGTTTTCTCGGAGGTTTGGACCGGCCGCACGGCGCACGACCGGCCCTTCGACGAGTATGGCTTGGTCTTCGGTCCCGCCGCGGAGAATCCCGCGCCGTGGTCGGCCTCTGCCTTGGCCGGCCTGCTGCAACAACCCGCCACGTTCGCCTTCGAGCACGTGTTCCGCTGCGAACGGGAATGGGACCGTGAGTACGCCCGCGCGTTCCATTCCTTGGTTGGGAAGACGGCGCACGCGTGGATGGCAGAGATCCTGGGCGGTGGTCCGGACGGCCTCGTGCCGGTGCGGGTGATGCTAGGCGTGGCGCTTGGCGAACTCATCCCAAGCGAGGTTTGCGCGCTGCTTCGGCGCCGGTTGCAAACGGTCACCGCGCGGGCTTGGGCCGCTTCGGACCCAAGCCGGCGCAGCCTCTGGTGGGAGGCCGCGTTGCGCGAGGCCGAATGGTGCTGTGGCCGGTTCATCGAGCACGTGGCTGGTCACCTCGCCGAATGGCCTTACGCGGCCGCCGAACGCACCGTCCGCTGCGGACTGCCCGGACCGCACCCGTTGGAGTTGCAGGGTCGGTTTGATCTGGTCCTTTCCACCGGTCCCGAGATTGCCGGGTCCGACCTGCTCATCATCGACTTCAAAAGCTCGGATGCGGCTGTTTCCTGGGCCACGCCCGCCGGTTTGCAGCTGCACGGGTACGCTTGGCTGTGCGAAGGGCTGCAAGCGCGCAGCCATCGCCTACAAGTGATGCAGCGGCGCGGCGTTGAGGAGGTCGGGATGGCCGAAACGGTTAAAGCGCGCGCGGCGTGGCGCCAGCACCTGTCGGCCATGCAGCAGGACCGGCGCTTCGGCCTTGGCGGAGAAGACCTGGGTGGTCGACCCGTTGAGGAGCCTCTTCCCATCGCGACCGTGCGGTTCGCCGCCGAGACGCTTCGCCAAAAACGGCGGCTCACGTTCGTCTCTCCATGAACCGGCCTTTGGATCACGACGCCCGCCGCCGCTTCGCTCGCACCCATCGGCAGAACTTTTCGGTGGTGGCCGCCGCCGGTTCCGGCAAGACGCGGGCGGTGGTGGACCGCATCGTCTCGTTGGCCCAGCACGATCTGGACGCCTTGGGGCGCCTCGTCGTGGTCACGTACACCAAGGCTGCCGCCCGCGAGTTCAAACGCCGGGTGACGGCGGCGTTGCTGGAGGGATCGTCCGGTGCGGACACGCCCGCGCGGTTGGGTGCGCTCGACCGGGCAACCTTCGGCACCATCCACGGTTTCTGCCTCACCCTGCTCACCGACCACCAGATTGAACTCGGGTTGCCCGCCAAGCTTCGCACCGTGACCTCGGCCGAAGGGGCTCGGCTTTGGGAGGCGTTCCTCAACACGCCGGCCGCGGATGCCGCCATCCGCCAGCACCCGTTGACGGTGCCCCTGCTGCGCTTTTGCTCGTTGGCAGAGTTGTTGCGGGTGGCCGGCCGGCTCGACCGGCCCGACGGCCGGCCAGCACCGGGCGAACCGCCCACCGGACTCGACCTGGGCGCTTTGGAGGCCGTCCCACTGCGCAAGGGGAGCGACGCGCGAGAGCGGCTCTTGCGCCAGTTGCAGGACTACGACCGCGCCTTGCGTGGGCCGGCTGGTGGGTTCATCGGCTTGCCGGAAATTGAGTTAGGGTCGGGTCCACTGCAGGCGGCGTGCCGCGAGGTGCTCGCCCCGCTCCTGACCTGGCTAGAGGAGGCGGCTTACGCCTGGTCCGGGACGCTCCTCCGGTTGTACTGCCAGGAAAGACACCGCGACGGTTTGCTGACGTTCGAAGACCAGATCGGGCTGGCGACGGTTTTGCTGGAGCGGCCGGCGGTGCTCGACACCCTGCGAAGACGCGAATTTTCCGTGATCTTGGACGAGGCGCAGGACACGGGGCGCCGCATGTTTCGGCTCTTGTTGGAGATCGTCCGCCCGCCGGGCGCAGCATGGGGGACGTGGCCCGGTGGGGGTGAACCGCCCCGGCCGGGAGGTTTTGTGATGGTCGGCGACCCGCGCCAAACCATCTACGAAGGGGCGGACGTCGAGACCTACCGAGCGATCAATGGTGAGTTTCGCCAAGGGTGCGGCGGTGAACTTCTGGAGTTCAGCGTGACGCACCGCTGTTCCCGGGCCGTGGTAGACGCCGTCAACGCGCTGTTGGCGGGGAGGCGGGATGGGGAGATCCCGTTTGATGATTTGGTGGCAGCACCCGGCGCCGCGACCGGGGCGGCGGTTTGCGTGCCGCTGGTGCGCTCCAGTCCAGACCCCTGCCCGGTCGACGAACTTTGTCGAGAGGAGTGCGCCGGCGTCGCCGAGTGGCTCCGCGCCTACGGCAAGGTCGGCCTGGGGCTTTCCTCTTGGTCGCAACTCGCGGTGCTGGCGCCCCGGCACGACTGGTTGGACGCTTGCGGGGCCGCGCTGCAGGCGCGCGGCATCCCCTTCGTCGTCTCCCGTCCACGCACCACTTGGCAGGATCGGCCCGGGTTCACGTGGCCGCTGGCGATTGCCTACACCGTGCTGCACCCATGGGATCGCTACGAACGAATCGGCGTGTTGCGCGAGGTGTTCGCCGTCTCCGATGTGGTGCTGGCGCGCTGGGCGTCCGGGGGAGGTGTGGGCGACGCGACGTTGGCGGAAGCGCTCGCGTGTCTTGGCGGCCTGGAACGGCGGCTTTGGCGCGAACCGGGCCCGAGCTTGGCCGAGTTCGCCGCCGAGCTCTGCGAAGAGGCGGAGCTTCGGGGTCGGTTGACGGTGCTCGGCGACGAGGGGGATGCCCTCGAACATTTTCTCGCGCGTGCGTACGAGGCGACCGCCGGGGGACTCTCCGCGCACGAGTGGGTGTCAGGCATGCTGGAGATCCTCGGGGACGTGGTGCCACGCCGGCACGCCGCCCAGGATGCCATCGAACTCGTTACGATCCATTCCGCCAAGGGGTTGGAATGGGATGCGGTGCTGCCGCTCGGTTTGGGGCGCCCCGTCCATCCTGGTAAAACCCCGTCTTTCCCACGCTTGGTCGATGGCGAAACCGACGGGGGCGTGGTCTGGTCGAAGTTGAGCCCCCGCTTGACGGCCTTGCGTGCGCGCAACACCGATGAGGAACGCCGCCGCCTGCTCTACGTCGCCCTCACCCGGGCTCGACGGGCTTTGCTGTTACCCTACGGCCGAGAGTTCTATCCCAAAG
>CAXUNV010000310.1:0-5941 GCA_964252355.1 uncultured Chthoniobacterales bacterium
CCCCTGTGCTGGAGGAGGCGACCTGCGGCTTGGCAGATGGACCACCTCGGCGGACTCGCACCGACGGCGTTCACCGGACGTGCACACCACTCCCGCTCGCTTACGGTCGGTCCAGCGACCCCGGCGTTTTTACCGTCGCCAGAACTCACCAACCCCGGAACCGGGCGAACACTTTTCCTGACGTGTCCCATTCACGTCACCCGTCCATGGACGCTTGACCAATGGCCTTCCACCCTTAGGCTGGCGACCACTCGCCAAGCGATCGTTTATCGCGGGGAAGACGGCTTCTGGATCGCCGAGTGTCCTAGCCGAATCCACCGGCACGCGCCGGTTCTGGATTTCCGAAGTACCCGTCCAGGTCAAGGTCCAAAAGCAGCTTGCCCGCCGCCTGCCGGGACCGCAGCGTGACGACCACGTCCAAGAGGGTTTTGCCGAAGCGGTCGAGTTGCGCGTTGCTGAACGTGCATTCCTCGTGGAAAAACGTCCTGATGCCACGGTCCGCTTGCCAACGTTCGCCCAACTCGAGAAGCCGACGGTAGGTTTCGGGGTGGAGGTGGCAAACCCGAGAGAGATAACCCTTCTTCTCAAAGACGTTTGAGTTAAGTAAGCCGGCGTCCGTGTCCACCAACGTCAAACGTTTGGCCGTCACCATCACCACCCCTGGCGGTGCGTCCGCGGTCTTTTTGGCGGTCTTAATGCCGCCGTCCATTTGGTAATAAACCACTGGTCGGTCGCTGATGTTGCCGCCGGTCAGCCGGTCGGATTGCGTCATCAGTTCATCTAACAAGATCATTTCCCCCAAGTCGCGTACCGCCACCAACGCCTGCACGTTGCCGGCGTTGAACGCCCGCGACCCGAGCACCGTCGCGATGGGTCGCGGATCCGTCATGACGCGGAACGCACTCGTCGACGACAGGTCCGATCCGGCGCGGAGCCACTCCGCGTATGGCTCCTCGCCTCGCGTGTTCTTCAACAGCGCGCCGTAGATCTGGGTGAAGTCGCTGGTGAAAAGCGTCGCCGCCACGTTCGAGCCTCGCGGGTTTTGGTAGTAACGGTCAAACAAGTCCCAACTTTTGCGGACGGTGCCTTTCACGCCCAAAGCAGCGGCCAGCCGGACCACTTTTTTGTGCTCTCCGATGTCCATCGTCCGGAGCACCGCGGGCTGCACGTCGCAGATGTCGCCCAAAGCGCGCGACAGGTGGTAGTAGCCGAGGATGGCCGCGGTGCTGGTCGTGGTGAAGACGTTGTCGGTCTGCTTGAATTTTGCCAAGTCTTTGCTCGATCGGCGAAGGGCGTTGCAAAAGGTGACATCCGCTTCGGCGGGCCGGACTAGGCCCGCCGGGATTTCGAAGAGCTCGACGGCGGCACTGGTGCTCTTGGCTTTAGGCAACGGGGCAACCCCGCCGGTGTCGTCCGTGGGTCCTGCGCCGTAGAAGTCGTATGCCGCCAAGGTTTTTTCGTCGGCAACGTCTTTCGCGCCATCGTCGCCACGGTACTTGCCAAAGGGGAGATGCTTCGGCACCACGGCGATCTCGGACGGTCCGCCAGCAGGCGTGGCGTGGGTGACCGTGTCGACCCCGCGCGGCGCCGAACGGTCGAGCGGACCGCCATATGGGTCGCCCGGCGTGGCGACGAGCGGGCTGGATATGCTCGGGAAGGCGGCCACCGCGATGAGCGCCGTCCGCGCCAGGGTCGGTCGGAAAGAGCGGGTAGGCATGGGAAAGGAACGTCCGAGCGCTCAGGGTAGCAGCCTCATCCCCGGCGTCGATCACCCGACCGGGTTAGTCAAAACGGCTTCTCTCCCGCGTTGCGAAGGATTATGCCAACCTTCAAGGACGCGCTCTATGCCAAGATGGTACGTCAGTTTTCACGGCGGTGCAGAACCTAACCGGTTGAACCACCTGCACGCCTACGACACCGCAGGTCAGCCGCTGGGGAAAGTCTTGACGCTCGACGATGGTAAACCTAACAGCCCGGAGCTGCGCGAACTGCGCGGCTTTACCTACGGTCCCGACGGCTTGCTCTACGTGGTGAACGGGTATTGCCTTTACAGCCAAATCCTCGCGTTCTCCGGCGAGCAGGAAGATGGGCGCCACGCTTTTCGCGGCGTCCTGGTGCCGGGCCCAGCTGCTGGACCGACGGCGATGAGTCACCCTTTCGACCTGGCGTTCGGACCCGGTGGCGACCTTTTCGTCTCTATTTTCGTCTCTAACCAGGACACGAACGTCGTGTCGCGGTACCGCGGCCCGCTCGATCCCGCCGGAACCCCGGGCGACCCCGTGCCGCCGACGGCGCTCGCCGACCTCAGCCCTCTTTTGCCGGGCACCTTCGTACCGTCTGCCAAACACGGCAGGGATGGGTTGCGAGCGGTGCGTGGCTTGGCGCTCACCCCAAACGGGGTTCTCTTGGTTGCAGACCGGGACGCCGACTGCATCGGAAAGTACGACGCGGCCAGCGGCCGCTTGCTGGGCGAGATCACCTCGCACCTGCTGAAAGAGCCCATCCACGTTCACCTGGAAACGGACGGCCGGACCCTCTTCATCGGCAGCAAAGGCAACAATTCTGTGCTCGTCTGCGATTTGGCAGACGAGCACTGCACGGCCTTAGTAGCCCAGGGTGCCGGAGGGCTTAACGGGCCTGCCGGGCTCGCCGTGCACGACAGAGCGCTCTACGTCTGCAGCCGGCTCACCCGCCAAGTCTTGCGTTTCCGACTGTCAGACGGCACGCCCACCGGCTCGCCCTTCATCGACGGCCTGTCCGACGAGCCCGAGTTCATCCATCTAGTCCCTTGAGCGGTGAGCCCAGGGCAACCCCGTGGACCGCCAAGCGGGCGGGCCTCGTCCGTAACGGGCGGCCAACGCCCCGCCGCGGCATCTCACCCCCGGGGCAGCCCGGCGGTCTCCCGCAAAGCTGCCCTTCCCTACCCGTGTGCTCCGCCGCAACCTCAATTCACAAACTCACAAACGGGCTTTGACAAAGCCTCCGACGGAAAAAAGATGGGAAGAAACCAGACCAAGAAAACTCACGGGATGATCCCATGGCCGAGAGAGAGTACGACGTGGTCGTGATTGGCGCCGGTTCGACCGGCGAGAACGTGGCGGATCGCGCCGTGAAGGGAGGTTTGCGGGCCGCGATCGTCGAGGCGGAGCTGGTCGGCGGCGAATGCTCCTACTGGGCCTGCATGCCGAGCAAGGCGCTGTTGCGTCCGGTGCAGGCGCTCGCCGCCGCCCAAGGCGTCGCGGGTGCCCGCGAAGCGGTGACTGGCAAGCTGGACGCTCGGGCGGTGCTCAACCGGCGCGACGGGATCGCGGCGCATTGGGATGACAAGGGCCAAGTCCAATGGCTGCAAAGCGCGCAGATCGATCTGGTCCGCGGCCATGCCCGCTTAGCCGGCGAACGCCAAGTCATGGTCACCGAACGGGGCGGCGCAACCGTCGCGCTGACGGCGCGTCACGCCGTCGCCGTTTGCACCGGAAGTTCGGCGATGATCCCGTGCATCCCGGGGTTGGCCGAGGCACGGCCGTGGACCAGCCGGGAGGCGACCAGCGCCCAGTCCGTCCCGCGCCGGCTGGCCATCCTGGGCGGTGGCGTCGTCGCGTGCGAAATGGCCACGGCGTGGAAAAGCCTCGGCGCAAACGACGTCACCATCGTCAGCCGAAGCACGCGGCTCTTGGCAAACTTCGAGCCGTTCGCCGGCGAGGCGCTCCAACGCTCCTTGGAGGCGCAGGGCGTGACCGTGCGGCTCGGCGTCAACGCGACCCGGGTCGATAGGCAGGCCAACGGGGAGCTCCAGCTCGGGTTGGACGACGGCCAGACGCTCGTCGCGGACCATGTCCTCGTCGCCACCGGGCGCCAGCCCCGGACGCAGGATTTAGGCTTGGAAGGCGTCGGGCTCAAGCCGGGCGCATGGCTGGAGGTGGACGACACGTTGCGCGTGCAGGGCGTGCCGGGAAACTGGCTCTACGCCGCGGGTGACGTCACCCATCGGGCGCTGCTGACCCACATGGGCAAGTATCAGGCGCGCGCGTGTGGCGACGCCATCGCCGCCCGCGCCACCGGTACCCTGTCAGCCTCAGACCCGGAACCCTGGACCCGTTACGCGGCCACCGCGGATCACGGGGCCGTGCCCCAGGTCATTTTCACCGAGCCGGAAGTCGCGGCGGTGGGTCTGACCGAAAAGGAGGCGCGGGAACGCGGCTTGCGCGTTCGGGTGGTCGACTACGAGATCGGCCGCGTGGCGGGCGCTTCCGTCTACGCGGACGATTACCAGGGAAAAGCCCGCATGGTCGTCGACGAAGCGCGCCGAGTCATCGTAGGGATGACTTTCGTCGGCTCGGGGGTTGGTGAGCTGCTGCACGCGGCCACCGTCGCGGTCGCCGGGGCCGTGCCGCTCGACCGGCTGTGGCATGCCGTCCCGGCCTACCCAACCCTCGGCGAGGTCTGGTTGAGGCTTTTGGAGGCGTACGGTCTCTGAACTGCTGCCGGAACTTCCAACTGCCGCCACCCCTACTCCTCCCGTGAGAACGCGCGGTGCATGGCGCCGTGGCGTTGCAAGCCCAGGCGTTTCAGCCGGGAGGTGAGCGTAAACGCGTTCACCCCGAGACGGATGGCCGCGCCATGTGGACCATGGATGCGCCATCCCGTCGCCTTAAGGGCGTCGAGGACGGCTCGGTATTCCAGATCTTTGAGGCTGCTCACGGCGGCTCCATTCGCCGCCGGCATTGGCGGATCGACTTCGGCGGGAGCGGACCCCTGACCGGATCGCGCCGGCGTCGGGGGCAAGTCAAACTCCAGCCTTCCCCCGCGCGCGGCGGTCAGGATGAGCGCGCGCTCCACCGCGTTTTGCAGTTCGCGCACGTTGCCCGGCCAAGGGTAGGCGCTCAGTTCGCGGGCTTGCCCTTGGGTCAGTCGCGGCGCGGGGTTCACCCCAAGCTTCCGGGCCGACCTTTTCAGGAAGAACTCCGCCAGGGTCGGCACGTCCTCGGCGCGGTCGCGCAACGGCGGGCTGACGATGGGAAAAACGCTTAGGCGATAGAAGAGATCGGCCCGGAAGCGGCCCGTTTTGGAAAGCGCCAACAAGTCCTGGTTGGTGGCGGCGACGATGCGCACGTCCACCGCGCGGGTCTTCTCCTCGCCGACCCGCTCGAAGGCGCTCTCCTGCAGGATGCGCAGGAGTTTGCCTTGCAGGTCGAGCGGGATCTCGCCGACCTCGTCCAAAAACAGGGTGCCCCCGTCAGCCAGTTCGAAACGTCCTGCCCGGTCTTTGACCGCCCCGGTGAACGCCCCGCGCGCGTGGCCAAAGAACTCGCTCTCGAAGAGTTCCCGCGGCACGGCCGCACAGTTGACCCGCACCAGCGGTCCCTCCCGGCGCTTGCTTCCCTCGTGGATGGCGCGGGCGACCAGTTCCTTGCCCGTACCGCTCTCGCCCAGGATGAGCACGGCGGCATCCGTCGGCGCGACCACCCTGACTTGTTCGGCCACTTGGCGGATCGCCGGGCTCGAGCCCACGATCTGGCCAAGGTTCACCTCGGCGGCAATCTCTTCTCGCAGCCACGTGTTGTCGCGTGCCAACCGCTGCTCGTCGGTGACGTCGCTGCAAACGCCAATGGTTCCTACGACACGTCGCGAGCAGTTCAGAAAAGGCGTGGCGCGGATCCGCCAAACCCGGCGGCGGCCATCTTTGCGCAACGCTTCGGTCTCGTACTCTTCGCTCTTGCCCGCGGCCCGCTCCGGCAGGCGTCGCTGGTCTTTGGGCCAATCCTTCGGATCCAAGAACACCTCCCACGCCGGCCGGCCGAGCACCTCCGCGCGCGTCCAGCCACTGAGGCGTTCCATCGGCGAGTTGACGTAGAGCACGAGGCCTTCCGGGTCGGTGACCACCAGGCCGTCGAAAAGACTCTCCACCATGGAGATGAAAAGCTCTTCGCGCTGTTCGGAAGAG
>CAXUNV010000311.1:0-5931 GCA_964252355.1 uncultured Chthoniobacterales bacterium
CCCCGGTGCACTGGGCGCCGAACGTGATGGCCGTCTGTTGCTCGAGCAGGTCGGAGGTGGCGACGGTGATGGCGTAAGTCGCGCCGTACTTGGCGCAGAGGCGCTCCACGACGTCGTCGGCCGTCCGGCCAGCGCCGGAGTAGAACACCTGAATACCCCCGGGTTCGGTGACCTCCGACGTCCTTTGGCCTTTGCCGTCGAAGACGAGCACCACGTGGATGCCGGAGCAGTCTTGGAACTCTGTCAAGATTCGCAGGAGACGCTCCCGGGCCAGATCAGCGCGTTTGGCGTGCAAGGCGCGGAGTTCGGGCCACGCAAAAATGATGCTGTGACCATCCACGATGAGAAATTCATGCGCCATGCCTACGGGACACTACGCGCAGTGGCAGGGGGTGGCGAACGTGGCAAGGCGCAGTTCGCGACGGGCTGCCCAACCAGAGACGAGGGACAAGAAGCGAGAAACCCGCTACCAGTCTCCTAATAGATCCTCAACTCGGGCGGGATCGCGCCCACGGCTTTCTCCCATTCCAGATCGAACCAGGGCGAGCGGTTGGCGTAAAACGGGTAGGGCCGCTCGGGTGCGGCCGGCCGGTAGCGCCAGTGTTTGTAGGACCACAACCACAACTCCGGCCGTTGCCGGATGCGTGGTTCGAACACCTGCCAACAACGCCGGGCGATCTCGTCGTACGGGGTCTCTCGGGAGAAGGTGAGGGGATCGAGCAACTCCACTACGTACCGGCCGTCGGCATGGGGAAAGGTGAGGAAGGGGATGATCGGTGCGCCGGTGCGGACGTGCAGCACGGCGTGCATAACCGTCGTCCACGTCCAGAGGCCGAACGGGTCGAACAGACCGCCCGGTTCGTCCATCCGCAAGGTCAAATCGGTGAGCACGCCGACGTTCTCGCCGCGCCGCAGCGCGCGCAGGAACCGCACCATCGACTGGTCTTGCGTCACCGCGTTCTGCCCGGCGGATTCGCGCAAACGCTTGAAGATCGGCGTCAGCAACGGGTTGTCGAACGCCTGGGTCAGCACGTGGCCCGTGATCCCGTGAAAGGAGAGGGACATGCTGCCCCACTCGAAGTTGCCGAAGTGCGGCGTGATGAACACGGCCCGGCCGCCGGGAGTGCGGGCCAGCGCCAAAGCCCGGTCAGACCCACCCAGTCCGAGGTACCGCGAAAAATTTTGTGGGGAGAGCCGGGGACTCCAGAACAGCTCGAGGAACGCCCGCGCAAACCCGCGCAGGGAGGTGCGAAGCACCCGGCGGGCTTCACCGGCGGGAAAGCCCAAGGCGCATTGCAAGTTGGCCAGACCAACCGCGCGGCCGCGCCGGTCGCAGACGTAAAGGACCGTCCCAACGAGGTCTGCCACTCGCCGCAAAAGCGGCAAGGGAAGGCGTGGGACGAGGGCCGCAAAGGATGCTACCCCGGCCCACTCCAGGCGGTGGCGGAACCAGCGCCGGTCCTGGCGTCGTTCCACCCCAGCGTCCCTTGCCTGGAGGTTGCCCGTTTCCAGGGTCTGCCGGCGCGCCGGTTGCATCGGGCTACGAACCCTCCAGCCCGGGCATGGTCGGGGCGGCCGGCGCCGTTCCGCTCATCGAAGCGATGGGGTAAGCGCAATAATCCGCGGCGTAGTACGCGCTGGGCCGGCCGTTGCCCGAGACGCCGATGCCGCCAAACGGCGCCGCACTGCTTGCCCCGGTGGTTGGACGGTTCCAGTTCACCACCCCGGCCCGGACGCGGCGCCGGAATAGGGAAAAATCCGCCTCGGTGCCGCCCAACAGTCCGGCCGCCAAGCCGTAGCGGGTCCGGTTGGCAACGGCGATGCCTTCGTCGAACGTCCCCACGCGCACCACTTGCAGCAGCGGGGCAAAAATCTCCTCGTCGGGCGGTTGGGCCACATCCGTCACGTCGATCACCCCAGGGCTGAGGAACGGCAGCCCACGGGCGGGGGGCGCCATTTGCAGTAGGGGCACGCCGCCAAGTTCGCGCAGGTGCGCCTGCGCTTCGAGCGCGTCCCGGGCGGCTTGGGCGTCGATCACCGGTCCCATAAAGGGGTTCTCCGCCGGCGCGCCCGGCACCAGCCTCCGGGCGAGCGTCAGCAGCGGGTCAAGGTCGACCTCGCCCACCACGACGAGGCGTCGGGTGCAGGTGCAGCGTTGCCCGGCCGAGAGGAACGCCGAGGCGGCCACCACGCGGGCTTCTTCGGATTCAAACCGTGGTCCGAGCAGGACCATCGGATTGTTGCCGCCCATCTCCAGGGCGAGGATCACCTCGGGACGACCGGCAAACTGGCGGTGCAACCCGGTACCGGTCCGCGCACTCCCGGTGAAGAAGACGCCGCGCAACTCCGGGTGGCGGAGGATCTCGACGGCGGTGTCGCGTCCGCCGGGCAGGACCCCCAGCAGCCCGGCCGGCAACCCGGCCTCGCGCCAGAGTTCGGCCATCAATGCGCCCACGCCCGGTGCGAACTCGCTGGGTTTGAACAAAACGGCATTTCCGGCCAGCAACGCCGGCACGATGTGCCCGTTGGGCAGGTGCCCGGGAAAGTTGAACGGGCCGAGGACGGCGACGGTCCCGTGGGGTGCGTGGGACACCGTTGCAACGGTGTCCCCGGTGGTCTGGCAGCTTTCCCCGGTGCGCGCGGCGTACGCTTCGATGCTGAGCGGAATCTTGCGCCGCATGGTGTCGACTTCCTGGGCTGCCTCCCAAGCCGGCTTGCCGACTTCGGCGCTGATGAGGCCCGCCAATTCCCCTTTGCGGACCCCCAACCGTTCGGCGAATCGCTCGGCCGAAGCGGCGCGGGCGGCGAACGGCAGGCCTGCCCACGCGGTCTGGGCGCTCGCCGCCTCGGCGTAAGCGGCCGCGACGGCGGCAGCGTCCGCCGCCCGCACCGTCGTGACCGCCTCGCCCGTGGCCGGGTTGTGCGACTGAAAAACTTCGCCCAGGCCAGGGTTGGCGCGCGGAGTAGTCATTGCGCAAGATTGCCAAGATCGCCGCGATTGCCAAGATGGACGGATGACGGACGGGGCGTCCGCGCTACCCTCGTCGTACGCACAGACCGTCGTGGGACGCCCGCCGGGACAGTCTTGGAACCGCCCGCCGCGCGCTTCGCGCCTTGCATTTCACCCTCAACCTGTGAAATAGACCGACCGTTACCAACAAGCCTATGACAAGCATTCGCCTCCGGGCCTTCATGGTCGGCAGCGCCGTCGGATTGGCCTTTTTGACCGGCTGCAGCTCGCTGCAAACCATCACCGAGACCAAGAAGTACAACGTGGTCGCGTACAAGCCCAGGAATCCGGACAACGTCCGGGTCAAAGTCTCGCTGCAGAACCGCATGGTCTACGTCATGGAAGGGAGCCGGCCGTTGCTGGTCACGCCGACCACCATCGGTAAGGCGGGCGCCGTCACCCCGACCGGCACGTTCCACGTCACGGACAAGATCAAAAGCAAACGGTCGAACACGTACGGTTTTTGGGCGCGGGGCAACGACGTCCGCCCCGGTACCAGCGACCATTCGCCCGGGTCGGGTTACCATTACGTCGGGTATCCCATGGCGTATTGGGTCGAGTTCAAGCCCGCCTACGGCTTTCACCAAGGGGCGGTCTGGCCGATCGCGCACTCGCACGGCTGTTTGAGACTGCACCCGAATGCCGCCCCGAAATTCTTCGCCTTGGTGCACACCGGCACCCCGGTGAACATCGCCCAAACCCAGCCGGAAGACGCCACCATCGGCAAAGACGTGCGGCGTCCTTCCGACTACAAAGATCCGGATCCGCCGGCCCGCTACATGGTCTCGAGCGCGGTCTTTGCCCCGCCAGCCGGGCCGCTCCTGCAGGAGCAATAATCGCCTGAAGCCGAGGCGTTTTTACGATAGACTGCCCGCTGATGTCCTCTTTGCCGACCACGTCCGCGGCCCCAGCCGCGCCCGCTCGTAAAAAGATCAACCTGCGCACGCCCGACGTCATGGCGAAGGTGCAGGCGCAGGTGGAAAACCATTACCGCAGCACCGTCGTCGAACGCATTCGGGCGAACGGCGGGACGCTGGTGGTGCGCAATACCACGGTGCGGTTGGCCAAGCAGTTCGGGTTTTGCTACGGCGTCGAACGCGCCATCGATTTGGCGTACGCCGCCCGCAAGGTGTTCGAAGACAAGCGGGTGTTCATCCTAGGTGAGATCATCCACAACCCGCTGGTGAACGAGCAGATCGCCAACCTCGGCATCAAAAACCTTATCGAGCCGCGCAAAGAGGCCGAGGTGGACGACCTCACCGCCGACGACATCGTCATCGTACCCGCGTTCGGCACCGACCTCGCCACCTTGGCCCGCATCCAAGAGCGCGGCTGTCAGTTGGTCGACACCACCTGCGGCGACGTGATGAGCGTGTGGAAACGGGTTCGGCAAAATGCCTCGGAGGAGGTCACCTCCCTCATCCACGGCAAGGCCGAGCACGAAGAGACCAAGGCGACGGCCTCGCGGGCGCGCGGTGCGGGGCGCGGTCATTACCTCGTCGTGCTCACCCTGAGCGACGTGGACTACGTCTGCGATTACATCCGGCACGGCGGCAACAAAGCGGAGTTCCTGGCCCGCTTCGTCAACGCCCATTCGCCGGGTTTTGATCCCGACGTGCATCTGACGGCCGTTGGGGTAGCCAACCAAACGACCATGTTGCGGGGTGAAACCGAGGAGGTGCAACGCCGGATCCGCGTTGCCATTCTCGACCGGGACGGACCCGAGGTGGGCTCGAAACGGTTCCGGTTTTTCGACACCATCTGCGGCGCAACCCAAGAGCGGCAGGATGCGCTGACCCAACTCCTGAAGGAGCCCATGGATCTCCTGCTGGTGGTGGGCGGTTACAACAGCTCCAACACGTCGCACCTTGCAGAGATGGGTGAGGGCACCCTGCCGACCTACTTCGTCCGCGGCGCGGACAAGTTGGAGAGCACGGACCGCATCACCCATTACAACCTGCACCAACGGTCCGAAATCGTGACGACGGGGTGGCTGCCCCAAGGGAGGCCGGTGACCGTGGGCATCACCGCTGGCGCGTCCTGTCCCAACAACCTGATCGAGGAAACCATTTTGCGGGTGTACGAACTGCGCGGCGTACCGTCCGGGGAGGTGCTGGCCGCCTGACCTCGGCGCCATGCCGACCGGTCTTCTCGCCGCCTTGGGTGAATTCACCCCGTTTGCGCCTGCGCCCTCGTCCACGGTGCCGGGCCGGCTCTGTTGGTTGCCGTTGCTCGGCGTCTTCTTCGCGTTCGCCGTCCTCCTCTTTTACGTACCGCTGGCGGCGGTTTACCTGCCGGGCGACGTCGCGGCCGTCCTTGGCACCGGGGCGGTCACGTACCTGCGGGGGTGCAAAGCCGAGGCGGAATTTGCCCGGTTGGCCGACGGTGTGGCCGGCGTGAGGCGACGTGCCCGACGCATCTCCCCACTCGGCGCAGCCGGTACGTGCGTCTTGGGGTTGGCGTTCCTTTTCCGCTACGCCGTCTTGCGCTTCTTCCTGCTGCCCGACGCCGCACGGCTGTTGGCGTTCGCGACGTTTGCTGCGTTCACCGCGCCGAGCTTCGTCCGCCGGGGCGGGTCGTGGACGGCGCACGGGTTGGGGCTGGGCACGCTCGCGGCGGCGGCGTTCCTTTGCCTAAACGTCCACGGTGGGTCCAGCGTGGCGTGGCGTGCCCCGACCTTCTGTTTCGCCCTGGTTTACTTGGCCGCACGGCTCACGTTCCGGGTGGGGGCGGCATCGGCGCGCCCCAACGCTGGCGCCCTCCCGGCGGAACTCGCGGCGTATCTGTCGTTCGTCGTGGCGAGATATCACTTTTTTTGAGGCCGAAAGCCCGGCGGTCCCCCATGCGGGATCGCCTTGCCCTACCAACCATTGGTGATGGCGGCCGCACCTCTCTAAACCCGGGTGCAGGTTCAATACATG
>CAXUNV010000312.1:0-3450 GCA_964252355.1 uncultured Chthoniobacterales bacterium
GCCGTGCTTCGGGCCAAATCAATTGCTGTCCGGCCTTACCCGGGTGTGCGCCGGCTCAAACCGCCCCGCAGACCTCTGTTTTGATGGCGGCTCATCCGGCGAGCCGGGTCGTCGCCCCACCGGCGTTTCACCAAGCGGCGACCGTCTCGCTTTGCCATCTGCGATCTGCCATTTGCGATGATGCGCGCCGCGCGCCCGCCCCACCGGGTCGCCCGTGAGCGCCCGCCCCGCGGGTCGGTGCCGAAGGTGCGGGTCCCCACCTTTCCGGCTTCGCACCCGGAATCCCAAACTCTAAACTCGGAACTTTTGACCCCTCGGCAGACGTATATTGGGGCAGCCATGATTCATTTCAACGAGGTCAGCCGGCATTACCGGCAAGGGGATAACGTCGTCACGGCGCTTGATCGGGTGACCTTGCGCATCTTTGCGCATGAATTCGTGGCCGTGACGGGCGAATCCGGGTCAGGCAAAAGCACGGCGTTGCACCTGTTGGGTGGATTGGACCGGCCAGACGGCGGCAGCGTGTCGGTCGATGGGCTCCTGGTAAGCGCCGCCTCCGAGCGCGAACTGACCCGGTACCGTCGGGAAAAGCTCGGGATCGTCTTCCAATTCTTCAATCTCTTGCCGACCTTGACGGTGAGCGAAAACGTCGCCTTACCCCTGCAGCTGCAAGGGGTGCGCGGAAGCGTCGCGGAGGCGCGCGCCCGCGACACCCTGGCTTTGGTGGGGATCGCGCACCGCGCGGGGCACTACGTCCACCAACTCAGCGGCGGCGAAATGCAGCGCACGGCGATCGCCCGCGCCCTCGTGCACCGGCCGCGCTTGCTGCTGGCGGATGAACCGACCGGAAACCTGGACGAAGAGAACGCCGAACGCATCCTCGACACGTTCGCGACGATCCACGAAGCGCGGTTGACCACGCTCGTGGTGGTCACGCACAGCCAAGACGTGGCGGCGCGCGCCGGCCGGGTGGTGCGCCTGCGGGCAGGTCGTCTCGTCAGTGATGGCGCCACGGTCGAGCCTCCCGGGGTACCGTCCCGGTGAGGGGGCGGAGAACAGGCCAGAGGCCAAATGACAAAAGCGAGAGCGAGGAGTCGACGTCGCCACCCTACGCCCATCGGCTTTGGCCTTTGTCGTTTGGCTTTTGGCCTTCTGCCGCGTCCCGGATTGCGGGTTGCCCAACCCGTCCGACCGTGTAAACTCGGACTCCCTGCCGATGGCTTTCTCTCACCAACAGACGCTGGCCAAAAGCGCCAGGCTGAGCGGACAAGCCTTGCACACCGGCGCGGAGGTCACTTTGACGCTGCGACCTGCGCCGGCCGACCACGGCATCCGGTTCAAACGCACGGATCTACCCGACGAGCCGACGATCGACGCGCGCATCGACCGGGTGAAGTTTGTGGAGCGGGCCACGACGATTGCGGAAGGCAACGTCAAGGTGCACACCGTCGAGCACGTCCTTTCGGCCCTCCACGGCATGGGGGTTGACAACGCGACGGTCGAAATGAACGCCAACGAGCCGCCCATCGGCGACGGCAGCGCGGCCCCCTACGTGGAACTCATCAAGCGGTGCGGCTTGGAGGCGCAAAGCGCCGTGCGCCGCGTGTTTGAGGTTCGTGAACCGATCCACGTGGAGACCAAGGGCGGCTCCATCCTCACGCTGGTGCCGGGCGACGGTTTCCGCATCTCCTGCACGCAAGTCGGCCCGGACGGCCGCTTCACCCAATTCCAAACCTTCGAGATCACCCCGGAGGTGTATGAGCGCGAGATCTCCCGGGCGCGGACGTTCGTGTTCTATGAGGACGTCAAACCGTTGCTCGACCGCGGCCTGATCCAGGGTGGCAGCCTGGAAAACGCGATTGTCATCCGCGGCGAGTCCGTCATGGGCAAGGAACCGTTGCGTTATCCCGACGAGTTGGTCCGCCACAAAATCCTCGACATCGTCGGCGACGTGTTCCTGGCCGGGTGCCGCATCGCCGGGCACATCATCGCGGTGAAGCCGGGCCACAGCCCCAACAGCGAATTGACCCGGGCCATCGCGAAGCGGCACGAGCAGATCCTGGCCATGGTGCCGCCGCAGGTGATCCCGCGCGGCACGGGGGTGATGGACGTGAAGGATGTGATGGCCGTGCTGCCGCACCGCTACCCGTTCCTGATGGTCGACCGGGTCGTGTCGTTCGACGGCGACAACAAGTGCGTCGGGTTGAAGTCGGTGACGATGAACGAACCTTTTTTCCAAGGCCATTTTCCCGGGCACCCGGTCATGCCGGGCGTGCTGCAAGTGGAGGCGATGGCTCAGGTGGCCAGCATCCTCCTGCGCAAACAAAGCACCGTGACGAACGGCATCGGCTACTTCATGAGCGCCGACGGGGTGAAGTTTCGCAAGCCGGTGTTGCCGGGCGACAGCCTCTTGATCGAGGCGGAACTCTTGCGGGCCAAAGGCAACATCGGCAAGGCGCAATGCCGATGCCTGGTGAACGGCGAGGTCACCTCGGAAGCGACCTTGATGTTCGCCTTCGTGGCGCAATGAACGTTCACCCCACGGCCATCGTGGACCCGGGCGCGGCGTTGGCCCCGGAGGTGACCGTGGGACCGTATTGTGTGATCGGCCCTGACGTCCAGTTGGGCGAAGGGTGCTGGTTGCAGCACCACGTGACCTTGTGCGGGCCGTCGGTCATCGGACCCCGCAACCGCTTCTTCGCGTACGCGTCGGTCGGCCAGCAGAGTCAGGATCTAAAGTACGCCGGGGAACCGACTTTCCTGCAGATCGGCGAGCAAAACACGTTTCGGGAGTTTGTTACGGTCAACCGGGCGACCGCCGCCGGCAACGTCACGCGCATCGGATCCTTCGGCACCTTCCTCGCCTACGCGCACGTGGCCCACGACTGCTCCGTCGGCGACCACGTCGTCTTTTCAAACAACGGCACCTTGGCCGGCCACGTCCAGGTCGGTGAGTGCGCCGTCATCGGTGGTTTGACGGCCGTGCACCAGTTCTGCCGGATCGGCGCGCACGCCATCACCGGCGGTTGTTCGAAAATCGTTCAAGACGTGCCGCCCTACATGGTGGCCGACGGCAACCCGGCCGTCATCCGTGGGATCAACCAGGTCGGGTTGGAGCGGCGCGGGTTCGGTGCGGAGAGCCTGCGGGCATTGCGCGAGGCCTACCGGGTGCTTTACCGGTCTAACCTCAACACCAAGCAGGCCCTGGAGGTTTTGAGGGAACGATGGGCCGAGGGTGTGGAGGTGCGTACCCTGGTTCAGTTCGTGGAGTCGAGCGAACGGGGGATCATCCGGTAGAAGCCGGATGCTGCGTGGGGACCGGTTCTCCGTTCACGGTGGTCGGCGACAAGCGTTCCTGAGCCGCCGCTGACGTCAAACCGCAAACGCTGAACGTAAAAGAAAGGCGGGCCCCGGGAAGGTACGCCGGGCGCCGGGACATTTGGGTTTTTG
>CAXUNV010000312.1:3460-4191 GCA_964252355.1 uncultured Chthoniobacterales bacterium
CCCGCCCCCGCCGCGCCCCGCCCCCCCCCCCCCCGGAACTTCTGCTTTGTCGCCGAAAGGCTTACGACAAGACCTTGGCGTAGTAGTTGATCATCTCCGGGTCGATCTCGCCCGGAGCCGAAAGCTGCGGCTCTTCGGGCAAGTTGGGGGACGGGAAGCCGGGCGGCAATTCGTCGCGGACCACCAATGCCTGGCCATCCTCGGGGTGGGGACCGTTCCAGATCGCGCCCATTTCGTTGTAATCGATCGGGCTGAAATGCCACATGATGGTGTGGAGCCCTTCCTTCTCGTGCTTAAGGGCCTCGGGAAACTTCTTGTTGCTCACGTCCGGGATCGGCAGCAGCCGGCCGACGTCAGCGCCCGTCAGCTTCTCCAACGCTTTGGCATAAGCCACGATGTGCACGCCTCCGCGCACCAGCAGGTATCCGACCATCGCGCGGGCGGTGGGGTCGGCCGCCATCTCGTAGACCCGGATCTTGTTGGCGCGAGCGCCGCACTCGAGGAAGAAATTGTGCAGTAGGTCCATCTTCAGGTTGCCCGTGGCGGTGACGTACGACCCGTTCCAAGGGTTGCCCATGCTGTCGAAAGGCAGGGCGGTTTGGCCGGAGGCGATGAAGTGGTAGGCGTAACGGGCACCCAACGCGTCGGCGAGCGGGGCGGGGTCCGCGCTCCCGTTGGCGGCGACGTTTCTCGCCGAGGTGGCCGCCGAATCTGCTGCCTTGCCGGTAGGC
>CAXUNV010000312.1:4202-5928 GCA_964252355.1 uncultured Chthoniobacterales bacterium
GTTACGATCGGCGCGAGTCGTGGCGCCAGTCAAAAGGAGGTTGATGGCCGCCGCGACCGCCTCGATGTGGCTGAACTCCTCCGCCGCAATGTTGCAGAGCAGGTCGTAAAACGGGCGGTACTTGGCTTTGCCACGGAAGTTGAACGATTGGAAGGTGTAGTTCAGCAACGTGGACATCTCTCCAAATTTGCCGCCCATCAGTTCCTGCACAGCGGCAGCGGCGGCGGGGTTGGGGCTGTCCGGCGTTGGCAAATCAACGGCGATGTGGTCAAAACGCTGGATCATAGGCCTTAAGATCGCGGTGTAGCCCCATGGTTGGACGGGCTTGACCGGCGTATGAGTCCCTTAACCGGGCGAACCCTGAGGTGCGCTGCGCTGGGGAAAGGCCCAATGACAAAGGCTAGAATTTGGCCTCTGGCCTTTGTCATCTGGCCTCCTCCTGCGCGCCGCGCGTCACGACTCCCGCGTGACGGTGCCGCCCGGTTCGGGTGCCGGCTCCTCTGCTAAAGCGGCAGCGTCTTCAGAAGGCGGCAGGGCGTGCACCCCGTCCGCAAATCCCCGCACGCTGCGGGATTGCTCAGGTTCGCGCCGTGGGCCCCGCGCACGCGCCTCCAAGTCCGCGGCCACCCTCGCCGCCAAGCGCGAGCGACCCCGGTCGAATTTGAAGGTGTACCGGGGGCCTCTGCCGGGCCCAAACAGGTGCAACTCGTCGTAAAGGAAGCGGGGTTCCAGTCCCACCTCATAATTCTCGATCTCCAGCGGCTTGGCCGTGGCGCGCAGCCGGCTGCGGACGAGAAAGTAGATCTTTTGGCGTTCCTCCTCCGTGGCCACCAAGTAACCAAACTGGTTCCGCTTAAGGCGTTTGCCCTTGCCGGAGACGCACAAAACCGCCCAGGCAAGCGTGCGCCCGCCGCCCGTCAAACGGCGGAAAAGGTGCGCGTGGTTTGCAGGCAAGCGCCGGGGAAAACCTTCCTCCAAGGCGAGTTCGGCCGGTTGGTTCAGTTTCTGGATGATGAACCAGATCCGGATCCGGATGGCCCGCCAGACCCCGGGCAGACAATAAATTGCGGCGGAAAACGCGACGACTAAGCAGAGCAAGGCCACCATCGGACTGCTCCAAAGCAGGGCCAATGCGGCCACGACAAACGCCTCTTCGCCCAAAGAGACGCCCACGTTGGAGAACGGCTCCGGCGATTGGTTGACCATCAAGCGGGTGCCGGCCTTCACACTGTGCGCGGTAAACGTCAACGACCCGGCAAAGATCCCGAACAGCACGTCGAAGAGAGTGTTGGGGTGCCCCAGGGTTTCGACGGCGAGAAACGCCCCGCCAAACGGGCGGATGATCGTGTGGACGGCGTCCCAGATGGAATCTACCCAGGGAACCTTGTCGACGAAGAACTCCAGAAAGAAGAGCACCCCCGAAACCACCAGAACCGTGGTCGAGCCCAGGACCGCCAGGGAATCGTATTGCGGCGCGAGTTGGATCCAGTCGAACCGCACCGCCAAGCCGGTTACGAAAACCGTCAGGTAAAAACTGTACCCGGACAGGGCCGCCAGGCCGAGCGCGACGGCGAGGGTTTGCAGCACTTCCATCCATCGCACTTAACGCTTCTTGCCCTCCGGAGGCAAGGCGCTGCGCGCAGGCCAAAGGACAAAGAACGGGAGGATTACCGGCGGAGCCGCCCCAGGATGGCCCCCCGCGAGTGGCGGGGTGGCCCGCCCGCAC
>CAXUNV010000313.1:0-5911 GCA_964252355.1 uncultured Chthoniobacterales bacterium
GCGCCCCTCATCGACGACGCTTCGCTTGACGCCAACTTCACCAACGAAGCCGGCTTCGGTGGCAGCACGCGGTTCCTGAAGAACATCGTCGGCCTCTGGATCCTGCAGGAATCCCGGCGCGAGTGGGCACGCCAAGGCCGGGAACTGGACTACGGCGCGCTGACGCGCGAAGCGCAAACCGCGGAGCCGTTCCGTTCGCTCATCGACCCCCGCGCGGAGCGTTTTTTGAAACCGGGCGACATGCCCCAGAAGATTGTGGCCTACTGCGGGGAAACCGGTCAGCCCGCACCGGAAACGCCGGGCCAGTTCGTGCGCTGCATTTTTGAGAGCTTGGCGTTGCTGTACCGCGTGACTTTGGATGAGATCGAGCAACTGACCGGGCGCGCAATCCGGCGGTTGCACATCGTGGGCGGCGGCAGCCAGAGCGCGCTGTTGAACGGGTTTGCCGCCAGCGCGACGGGGCGTCAAGTCATCGCGGGCCCGGCCGAGGCGACCGCCGCCGGCAACGTGCTGGTGCAAGCCATCGCGCTGGGCCATTTGGGATCGCTAGCCGCCCTGCGCCAAGTCGTGCGCGATTCTTTCACCCTGCAAACTTTTGCACCGCAAGACCCAGGAGGATGGCAAGCCGCCTACGGACGCTTCCTGGAAAAAACCCTCGTGACATGAACTACCGACACGTGAACGACCTGTGGGATGACGCCCACGCCTCGAAGCTGGATGAGGTCCAACGCCTCGTCTACCGCTCCAACCTGCTGGGGAGTGACCAGCGCATCACCAACACCGGCGGGGGCAATACCTCCGCCAAAATCGTCGAGGTTGATCCCCTCACGGGCGAAAAGGTCGAGGTGCTCTGGGTGAAAGGTTCTGGCGGCGACCTGCGCACGAGCAAGCGCGAAAACTTTTCTTCCTTGTACCAGGGGAAGCTGATCGACCTGCAAAAACTTTACGCCGCGGGGCCGGAGAAAGGGCCCAAGACGCCGGCCGAAGACCGGATGGTGGCGATGTACACCCACGCCACGTTCAACCTCAACCCACGGGCCAGCTCCATCGACACGCCGTTGCATTCGTTCATCCCCTTCAAGCACGTCGACCACATGCACCCCAACGCGGCCATCGCGGTGGCTGCCGCCAAGAACTCCGCCCGGTTGACGGAGGAGATCTACGGCGCCGAAGTCGTCTGGACGCCGTGGCTGCGGCCCGGCTTTGAACTCGGGTTGGCGCTGCAGCGGATCGTGGGGACGCATCCCCAGGCCAAAGGTGTGATCCTGGGTCAGCACGGCCTGATCAACTGGGCCAACGACGACAAGGGATGTTATGAGTTAACCCTGTCGCTGATCGAACGGGCCGCAGATTTCATCGAGCGGAAGTACGCGGAAAAAGGCGGGGACGCCAAAGCCTTCGGGGGCTCGAAATACCAGACGCTCGACGACGGGCGGCGGCGCGAGGTCTGGGCGGCCATCCTGCCGTGGTTGCGCGGCCAAGTCAGCCAGCAGAAGCGCTTCATCGGCACCGTCCAAGAGGACGAACGCATCTGGCGCTTCGTCAACTCGCACGACGCCGCCCGCTTGGCCGAACTCGGGACCAGTTGCCCGGACCATTTCCTGCGCACCAAGATCAAGCCGCTGTACGTCGATTGGAACCCCGGAGGCGAGGACGTCACCGCGCTTAAAGCCAAGCTGCAAAGCGGGCTGGAAAAGTACCGGCAGGATTACGCGGATTATTACAACCGCTGCAAGCGCCCGAACTCGCCGGCCATGCGCGACCCGAACCCGACGGTCATCCTGATCCCGGGCTTGGGGATGGTGGCCTGGGGCAAGGACAAATCGGAGTCGCGGGTCACGGCCGAGTTCTACAACTGCGCCGTCGAGGTCATGCGCGGCGCGGAAGCGATTGACGAGTACATCGCGCTGCCGCAGCAGGAAGCTTTTGACATCGAGTACTGGTTGTTGGAGGAGGCCAAGCTCCAGCGGATGCCCCCGGAGAAAGAACTCGCCCGGCGGGTGGTCGTGGTCATCGGCGCCGGCTCCGGGATCGGCAAAGAGGTGGCGCACCGCCTCGTCAAGGACGGCGCGCACGTGGTCTGCGTCGACCTCAACGGAGACGCCGCCCAAGCGACCGCCAAAGAGGTCACCGACCAATACGGGGTCGGCATTGGGGTGGCCGGCACGGGTGTGTCGAATTGCGGTCCGGCGGTCGGCTTAAGCGGGAACATCACCGACCGCGGCAGCGTGCGCGCGATGTTGAACGGCGCCGTGTTGGCCTACGGCGGTTTCGATTCGATCGCGGTGACGGCCGGCATCTTCGTGACGCCGGACACGACGGGCCACATCCCGGACGAGAAATGGGCGCTCACCTTCTCGATCAACGTGACGGGATCTTACCTCGTTGCCGATGAGGCCGCGAAAACGTGGCAAGAACAAGGGTTGAAGGGCAGCCTGGTGCTGACCACCAGCGCCAACGCCGTCGTGTCCAAAAAAGGCAGCTTGGCTTACGACACCAGCAAAGCCGCCGCCAACCACCTCACCCGCGAACTGGCCATCGAATTGGCCCCGCTGGTGCGGGTCAACGCCGTGGCACCGGCGACCGTCGTGCAGGGCAGCGCGATGTTCCCGCGCGACCGGGTCGTTGCTTCCCTCGCCAAGTACAAAATCCCGTACGCCGAGGATGAGGCGACGGAATCACTCACGGAGAAGTTGGCGCAGTTCTACGCCGACCGAACGTTGACGCGTTCGCCCATCACCCCCGCCGACCAAGCCGAAGCGTTCTACCTACTGCTGACCGACCGGCTGAGCAAAACCACCGGCCAAGTGATCACGGTCGACGGCGGCTTGCACGAAGCTTTCCTGCGTTGAAGATCACGCTATTCATCCCGTGTTTTGTGGACCAACTGTACCCCTCCGTGGGCCTCAGCGCCGTCCGCATTTTTGAACGGCTTGGGCACACGGTTGATTTCAAAGAATCGATCGTCTGTTGCGGCCAACCGGCCTTCAACGCCGGCTACTGGTCCGAAAGCCGGGAGATTGCCGGGCGCGTGCTGCGGGCTTTGCACGGCCCGGATCCGGTGGTGGTTCCCTCCGGGTCCTGCGGCGCCATGCTCAAGAACTTCTACCCCGAACTCTTCCGCGGGACGCCGTTGGCGGAAGCCGCTGCCGAACTGAGCCGGCGGACTTTCGAGTTTTCGTCCTTCCTGGTGGACGGACTCGGCGTCACCGACCTCGGCAGCCGTTTTCCGGCCAAGGTCGCCTTCCATGACGGCTGCCACGGCTTGCGTGAGTTGCACCTCAAACACCAGCCCCGCCAACTCTTGCGAAAAGTGCAAGGCCTCACGCTGGTGGAGATGGAGGATCAGACCAGCTGCTGCGGTTTCGGCGGGACGTTCGCCGTCAAGTTCCCCATGATCTCGACGGCCATGGGGGAGACCAAGGCGGCGTCGGCGCTGGAGACCGAGGCCGAATACCTCGTGTCGAACGATTCCAGCTGCCTCATGCACCTGCAAGGGCTCTTGCACCGCCGGAACCAAAAGCTTAAGACCATTCACTTGGCCGAGGTTCTGGCCAATTTCTAATCCCGCTGCCCGCCTCGGCAGAACCGAAGTCACGTTCCCAACCCGCCCACCCCGCCATGGTCCCGTCGCTCGCTGCCCGCTTCAAAACACGTGCCGCCCGCTTGACGGCCGATCTTGGTCACCGCGCCAAGATCCGGACGGCATTGAACAGTTACGAATGGGCCCGCGACGAAAAGAAGGCGCGTTACCAAGATTGGCAGGCGGCCCGCAGCGGCGCGGCGGTCGTCCGGTGGGAAGCCGTCAACCATCTGGACCGTTACCTGACGGAGTTTACGGAAAAACTGGCTGCGCGCGGCACCAAGGTCTTTTGGGCGAGCGACGGCCGGGAAGCTCGCGACTACGTCCTTGCCCTGGCCAAGGCGAAAGGGGTGCGCTCGATCATCAAGTCCAAGAGCATGACGTCGGAGGAGATCGGCCTCAACGAAGGGTTGCGTCACGCCGGCTACGAGGTGGTCGAATCCGACCTGGGCGAGTACATCGTCCAATTGCGCGGGGAAGCACCTTACCACTTGGTGTTTCCGGCCATGCACCTCACGCGCCACGAGATCAGCGACGTTTTCGTAGAAAAATTGGGTTCGGCGCCGACCGACAGTCCCGAGGAGTTGACGATGATCGCCCGGCGGCAGATGCGCCTAAAGTACCTGCAGGCCGACCTGGGCATCAGCGGCGCCAACTTCGGGGTCGCCGAGACCGGGATGATCTCGATCACCGAGAACGAGGGCAACGCGCGCCTGACCACGGCCCTGCCGAAGGTGCACGTGGCGCTCATGGGCATCGAGAAGGTCATCCCCAAACTGGCGGACCTCGCCCTGTTGCTGCCGTTGTTGGCGACCGCGGGCGCCGGCCAGCAGATCACCTGCTACAACTCCTTCATCGGCGGGCCGCGCCAACCGGACGAGTCCGACGGCCCGGAGGAGTTTCACCTGGTGTTGCTGGACAACCGCCGGACGCAGTTGTTGGCCGACGCCGAGCAGCGGGACGCGCTGCATTGCATCCGCTGCGGCGCTTGCCTGAACGTCTGCCCAATTTTTCGGAACGTCGGCGGACACACCTACGCGACCACTTACCAAGGTCCGATCGGCTCGGTGATCACCCCCCACCTCCGCGGGCTGGCGGATTGGAAGCACCTCTCGGACGCCTCGTCGCTTTGCGGCGCGTGCACCGAGGCCTGCCCGGTGAAAATCGACCTGCACCACCACCTGCTGCACAACCGGCGCAACGCCGCCGCCCAAAAACCGGACCCGGCGCAGCGGTGGGCCTTTCGCGCTTTTGCCTTCTTGACGCGCTTCCCCGGCCTGTTCAACGGCTTGGCCCGCCTGAGCCGCCCGTTGCTGCCGTTGGCGAACCGAATGAAGCGGGTCTTGCCGCCGCCGATCAACGGGTGGGTCTCCTCCCGTGACCTGCCGCCGATCGCGCCCAAGAGCTTCCGCGATCACTGGAAGGCGCGATGAACCTGGGGAGCCGCCAAGAGATCCTGGGGCGCATCCGCGAAGCCTTGCGGGTGCCGGCACCCCAGCCTCACCACGACGGCGGGTCTTCTAACCACCACGACGCAACGGTCACGCCCGCAGCGCAGGCGCAACCACAAGCATGGCTTCCCGCCGTGCCCGCGGATGTCGAGGGTCGACTGACCCTTTTTCAGAAGAACTGTTTCGCTTTGGCGACCGACCTACGCGTGGTGGACGACGCCCCGAGCGCGAGCGGCGTGCTTGCCGAACTGCGGGACGCGCACGGCTGGTCGGCGGTGGCCACCCACCATCATGCTTTGCTAGACCAGTTGGTCCCCGCACTCGGGTTGGAGACGCACCACACCGAGGCGCGCCCGGACCCGGCGACGCTGGAGCGGTGTTCGGTGGGCGTGACCGCGTGCGACGCCCTGGTCGCGCAGACGGGATCAATCCTGCTCACGGCGCGCAGCGCGGGCGGACGGGCCTTGTCCGTGTTGCCGCCGCACCACGTGGTCGTCGCGGAGATCGACCAACTCGTGCCGGACTTGCCTGCGGCCTTCGACCTGCTCTCGAGCCGCTACGGGGACCGTTATCCCAGTTTCACGACCTTGATCACCGGCCCGAGCCGGACGGGCGACATCGAGCGGATCCTGGTGCTCGGCGCGCACGGCCCGCGGAATCTTACCGTGATCCTGATCCGGTAGAGGGCCAAGGGAGCGCGGGCGTCCCCGCCCGTTTTGCCGTGCAGGCAAGGTGCCCACCCCCGCTCCCTCGAACGGCCGTGCAACCACGGCGATGACGAAGGCCGCCCCGCCCACACCCGGAGAGGCCGGTGCTCCCCCACCGCCGACATCCGATCATCCACGGTTGGCAAACCCGAGCACTCTCCCCAGCATGG
>CAXUNV010000314.1:0-5910 GCA_964252355.1 uncultured Chthoniobacterales bacterium
ACCCTCGGGACGGACTTCAACGCGGAGTCCGGCGACCTCTTTTTCCGCCTGCTGGAGGGGCTGCGCGACCTGCCGGTCAACGTGGTCGCGACGGTGGGGCGGCAGTTGGACCCGGCCGAGTTCGGGCCGCAGCCGGGAAACGTCCGGGTCGAGCGTTTCGTCGACCAATGGTCGCTGCTGCCCGCATGCGACCTGGTGGTGTCCCACGGCGGTTCCGGGACGGTGTACGGGGCGCTCGCGCACGGCCTGCCGACGCTCTTGCTGCCCATGGGCGCCGACCAACCGTTCAACGGGCGGCGTTGCGAAGCCTTGGGCGTCGCGCGGGTCCTGAACCCGGTCGGGCTCGCGCCCGCGGCGGTGGGCGAAGCCGCCACCGCCCTGCTGGCGGACGGCCGCTACCGTCAAGCCGCACGGCGGGTGCAGGCCGAGATCGCCGCTTTGCCCGGCCAAGGGAGCGCGCTTCGCCGCTTGCACGCGCTCGCCCAAGGACGCCCTCCCCGCTCGCGACCTGCGTGATCGCATCCGTCGCTTCCCGCAACGGCCTGCCGCGGCGGGCGTGTGTCGAGGGCAAGACGGCGGCAGGTCCGCATCCGTCACTCGTGGTACAAAAGTCAGGGTTGCACGAGGTCGACGCGGGACGGCTGGCTCCGCCGCAGGGCGGGCGCGGCCCGGGCCAAGACCCATCGCCGCGTCTCTCGCGGCGGTCGATATCGCCAGCTTGGGGCAACGCTTCTGCGGTCGTCCAGACAAAGATTGCGGCAACTCAGACCAGTAAAAGCCCGGTTGGTAAGCCCTGCGTAGATTTTCCCGCGTCAACTGGCACATCGCGCATCAGCCGACTCGCGACTCGGTCTGCAAATTCATCAAGCAAGATCTCCGCCAGGACCAAAATGTTCAGCAATGGGAAAAATGAAATCGCACCATCCCGCTCACCACCACTCCCATCGTCATCGCCATTCTCACCAGCATCATGCACCGCGGTCCCAAACTCGACGCCGGTTCCTTTCCTCGCTGCTGGCGGCCACCGTCTTCGCCCGGTGGGCTCGGGGCCAAGCGCAGAGCCCAACGGACATCGCCGAGGGTTATCGACGGCAATCCGAAGACGCCGAGTTGAAGGGCCTTGCGGAACCCTTCAAGGGCATCACGACCGGCGGCACGGTCGTGCCAAGTCTGTACGGGATCGGCCCCAGCGGGGTCTCGACCGGGGGCGTGCGCGAGGCCGCGGTCAAGTTCCTTGCCTTGTTGGACGACCAGCAACTCATCCGGGCGACGTTTCCGGTCGACGACGCGCAATGGCGCAAGTGGATGCCCCAGAGTTTCTACGCGCGCCAGGGGGTCAGCTTCCGTGAGATGACGCCTCCGCAGCGCGACGCGGCGCTCGGCCTGCTGCGCGCCTCGCTCAGCAAAAAGGGTTTCGACAGGACGCGGGACGTCATGCGCATGAACGAGGCCCTTTCTGAGATGACGGACGACCGCCTGGTCCTCGGCGAGTGGGCGTACCACCTCGCCATCATGGGTAAGCCCTCCGCGGATGAACCCTGGGGCTGGCAATTCCAAGGCCACCACGCCATCATCAACCACTTCGTGCTCGGCGATCAGGTGGTGGCGACGCCGCTCTTTTTCGGCACGGAACCCCAGCGCGCGGACGCCGGCAAGTACCCGGGGCTGGAGCTCCTGCAGCAGGAACAAGACGATGGGTTGGCTTTTGTGCAGGCGCTGCCTGCAGTGCAGCAAAAGCAGGCCATTCTAAGTCTTTCCAAGACTGGCATTAATAACCTGACCGAGGCGTTCAAGGACAACGTCGTGCTCGACTACGCCGGCCTCCGGGCGAAGGGGTTGGCCGCCGGCGCCCGGCAGCGCCTCCGCGAGTTGGTCGAGATGTACGTGAGCAACCTGGACGACGGCCACGCGCGCGTGAAGATGGGCGAGGTCGACCGGCACCTGGACGACACGTGGTTCGCCTGGGTCGGCGGCACGCGGCCCGACGGCGTCTTCTACTACCGGATCCAGAGCCCCGTGATCCTGGTCGAGTTCGACCACCAGCCGCCGTTCGCCCTCAAGCGATTCGCGGCCGATCCGGACAAGCCGACCCGCGCGCACATCCATTGCGTGGTCCGGACGCCCAACGGCAACGACTACGGCAAGGACCTGCTCCGGCAGCATCACCTCTCCCACCCGCACGCCGCCTGAAGCCGGCGAAGTGGGCGACTCGCACGGAGACGTGGCGTGGCGGCGATGGCCCCCACGCCCGGCCGAAGGCGTCTCGCTTCCATTCACTCCTGCACAAATCAGCCGCGCCACTTGCGGTCCAGCCGATCGCGATCGCCGCGTTGCGAAACGTTGGCGACCTACGGCCCTCCCCCGACGGCAACATGGCGGTTCACGCGGCAGAACACACCAACCCCATCAGGGACAAGGTTTCTCGGAATCTTTAGTCGGCCAAGTGGGATGGCACCGAGGACCGTGCCCTCACCTTCGGCAACGATAAGCAGAGCCGTCCGCGCTGGCATCCCAGCGGAAATTCGGCCGACGCTCGTGACGGTCAAGCTGCCGCAGGCAAACGCCGCCGCAGTGGTCTCCCGGTGAAGCGCCGCAGGGCTTGGCGGAGGCAAGCTCCACCCCACCCCGTCGCTGCCGGTTCCTGACTCTCTCGCGGCGCGGGCGCAAAGCGTTCACAGGAAGCACCCTGAAGGCCGAGCCCGCGGGTCGCCCCCCCGGCGCCTGTCAGATTGAGCCTGGAAAGGGCGACGCACGCCGGCCATGCGGGAGCAACCCGGAAACCCCGGGCCGAAGGGCTGGTTGCCCCTTCGGCTCCCGCACCCGCGTTCCACCGGTGCCGCCTTACGCCGTTCGCGGTTGGATCGGGCACCACGGCGCAGGGGGGCGAAGGAGCGGGGCGTCGTCGCCGAGTTCTTGCTCTTCAAGCAGGTGCTCGCCCGCGCGCCGGGCTGGGCTTGGCCGTCGAAACCCTGCCTCCACAGACGAAACCGAAGGAAATGGACCAACCTTGGCAGGGTACGCCAGCCAAACCGCCAACCGCCACGGGTCCTAAATCCGGCGCCTAGCGTCCGCTTGGAGATTACTGATTTTTTTAATCACCAAGCCGCCGCACGCCGATACCGCAGAACCAACGTAAACAGACCACGGCAGCCGAAACGATCATCCCCGGCTTTTCGCCCAAGTTGGTCCGCCTGACCGATGACTTCTTCTTTGGGGATGTGCGGGAACGCGGCGGCCTGGGCGAGCGCCGACCGTAACCTGGCCCACCATCGCCGCGCCCGCCACGCTCCGCTTCACGCGGGCGGCGGGTTCTCCGCTCACTTGGTCGTCGTCGGTCACCTAATCGCCATCGCACGCCTGCCAACTCAAAACGCGCCGGTTGAGCAACCCTTGGGCTCGGTCGAACTTGAGCTGGGCGATCCGGTAGGCCGTTTTCAGCCGAGAAGGTGTCGCGTTCGAACCGCCGGATCGATTGCCTGAAACGCCGCGCCATGCGGACACGTCGGGCGGTTGTGAACGGAGCTCGCATTTTCCGCTTGACGCCCCAACAGGTGCAGTGAAACAGCATCAATTTATCGGAAGGCGACTTTCGCCTGTTCTTGTGAGGAACGGATGGCGAATCGCTGATCAATACGAGATCCGTTGCTTTTTTCGGGCTGGCATGACCGCTGGCCCAAGCTCGAAGCCGTCTGGTCAAGATAGATCCAGAAGGCGTTGCAAAGTCCGGTCGTGAAAACCGCCCATTCGAAAACGCGTCGCACCTGGCCGAAGACCATCTGCAAACGGCTTGTGCGTTCTAACGCTAACCGACTCTTCGTCTTGCTGATTTGTCTTGGCGGCGGTGGCTTGGGTTCCGGAACCGCCCAGGATGTTGGGCATCCGCTTTTTCGCAGCTTCACATTGATGAATTACGGTCCGGTGGGGTCGGCCTTTGCCGTGGTGCAAGATGCCAAAGGCCCCATGCTCTTCGGCGTTCGAAACGCCATCTTGACGTTCGATAACTATCGGTGGCAAAAGATCCCCACCCCGGAATTCGGGTCGATCAGTGGGCTGGCAGTCGACAGCGCAGGGACGGTCTGGTTCAGCACCGCCACCCAGATCGGCATGTTGTCGTCGGACGGCGGCGGCGGCAATCGTCGCGCGGTGACACTTTACAACGGTTCCTTGGGCGCCAACTCCAAGGTCATCTCCCTCGGTGGAAAAATCTACGCTGGCATCGAGAAAGGCCTCTTGATCTGGGATCAGGGGACCTTTTCTCTTCAGCCTTGGACGGACGATCGGATCCTTCCGAGTTCCCTGGCGACCTTACATGGCAAAGTAGCCGTCAGCGGCCGTGACGGTTCCATTTATGAACTGGAGGGAAACCGTTTCCAGCGAAGTGCGCAAGCACCGTCCGGGGACGGTGGCGCAGTCCGAACCATCGTGGACTGCCCGATCGGAGACGGGTTGGTCGTAAAGGAAACGGGCATTTTTGAAAAGATCGGGTCCGATTTAGTTCCGTGGAGAACCAACGTCGAATCGTCCTGGAGCGGGTCGGTCATCTTCGGTGCGAATTGGATCTTGGGACGGTATCTGGCCATTCTCGTCCAGAACCGCGGCGTTTTCCTGGTGGACCAACAAGGGCGGCTGGTGGAAAGCTTCACGGTCGATAGCGGCCTGACGGACGCCGGTTTTCAAGCGGCCGGCGAAGACCGGGACGGCGGGCTTTGGGCGTGCAGCCACACCAAGATCTACCGAATCCAATTTGGCGCAGGTTGCACCGGGTTCGATCATCAGTCGGGTCTGCCGGGCGGTTCCATCGGCGAGGTCGTCCGGTATCAAGGAAAGATCTACGCTGGCACGCAGCGCGGGGTGTACGTTCTGCAGACAGACGCCAACACGGCCGAGGAACGCCGCTTCGTTCCGTTCGGCGATCGGGATGTGCCCGTCAACGGAATCGTCATTTGCCCAGGAGCTGCTTTCGTGTATGGCAGTTCAGGCACCTATACCCTCGAACCTGGGAGCTCGGCCCTGCAGCAGGTTGGACCTAGCACCTACCTCGTTTGCCCCTCTAAATCCGATTCGAGGCAACTTTTCCTAGGGACATCCACCGGTATAGAAGCAATCCGAAGAAGCGGAGACCAGTGGCGATCTGAGGGGCACCTGCCCGGATTCTCTTATGCCGTCATCGGCATGGAGGACGACGGGGACGGTAACCTCGTTGTCTGCACCGACAACAACGGGTTCTACCGCGTGAGGCTGCCAAAAGACCCGTCCGCCGCATTTTCGTCCGCGGTCGCCGAGCGGCTCTCAGACCGAGAGGACAGGAAGGTTCCTTCCGGGAACGGGTCAATTTGTATTTGGCACGGGGCAGTGCTGCTGGTCGGCGCAGACCGAGTGTGGCAGTTGGGCGGCGATGGCGACCGATTAGAGCCGTTTACACTCGCGGCGAAAACCTTGTCCGCGCGGAAAATCCTCTCACTCAACCACAGCCGTTTTACGGACGATTACGTCTGGCTCGTTAGCAGGCCGTTGGAGGCTGCCTCGAATGTTGGTTTCGAGGTCGGGAAACTTTATCAGAACGGCCGGTACGAGTCGTTGTCCCACCGGCTTACCCATCCTTTGGGAATGATCTACAGTATTTGGGACGAGGATATCGATGGAAAACCCTTCGTCTGGATCGCCGGCGATTACGGCCTGAGGCGGATTAGCTTGGACCGCCCCTCCTCCGGTGGCGGAACGTTTGACGTTTACTGCAGCGAGCTTACGTCCTCGGTCGGAACCGCCGCTAAGGTCAAGTCCGGGCAACCTTCGTCCTTCAGGTACGACGAGCGGGATTTCCAGATTCGGTTCGGCACCAATCGTTTTAGCGCCGGGAACGAACTCAGCTACTTGGTAACGTTGGAAGGACACGTGAAGCAAGCCTTCGCG
>CAXUNV010000315.1:0-3598 GCA_964252355.1 uncultured Chthoniobacterales bacterium
GAGGCAGAACGGGTGTCTCCGACTGCGATCGCAAGGTAGGGCAAGGCGAGGTCAACCCTCGGCGCGGAAAGGGCGGGCGGGACGCCCGCGCTCCCCTGGGCGTCGCTGCGTCGTGGCGGGAACATCCCTGGCGATGGTACAAACGCGGCGCCTATTTCTCTTTGGCCGGGCCCAGATCACCCCGTCGCCGCAACCGCTTGGACAAGGGCAGACGCGACCTCGTCGCGACAGATGTCCATGTGACTCGTGATGACGGCGTCACCGTTCAGGTTGAGAAGCCGGCCTCGGCGAAACGAATAGGTCGTGGATGCCGGGCCCAAAGTCACGGTGTCTGCCTCCGGCGTTTTCTGGGCGCCGTTCCGGCCCAGGCCACCGAAGATGTCGTCCTTGTCGCCCAGCGCAGACGCGGTGTCACCGGACAGCCTGGACGCAATGGGGTACGCAATGCCGACGGCGGTGTCCTGTTTGGAAAACGTGATCAGCACGGGACCTTTCACTTTGCGGCCAGTCACGATGCTACGGAAAAAGCCGTCGTGCACGCCATCATAGAAATGCGCGAAGCCGTTGTGGGAAAAGGCGGCTTGCAACAAGGCAAGGCTTTGCGGGAAAACCGGCGGTTTCCCATCTGGACCGTCGGTGGCCGCGGTGACCAGGCGAGCGCCGAACGAGTGTCCAACCAGATGCAGTTGCAGGGTCGGGATGTCGTCCCGCAGTTCACGCAACACTTGGTAAGCGCCGCCCCGACCGACGGTTCCCGCGCGCCCTTTCATGACGTAGTAGGACGCGTAGTTCAGCAGGTGAGAGAAAGCGCCCCCGATTCCCCCGATCACGTCGCCAAGCCCGGCCGCTCCGCCGGAGGAGGGCCCTGGTGATGGCGATGGCGGCGGCGGCGCGAACGTCGGTTGGGCGAGCCGATTGATAAGTTCAAGCGGGTCGAGCCTGAAAAATGCCGGCGAGGCGTCTTCCAGGGTCAGGCTTTCACCGTCCTGAGGTAGCAGCGACCGCACGATCTGCACCACCCGTCGCTGCCGGCTGGGAAAGTTCTCGATCTGGGGTAATAAGCTTTGGATCTCGGCGATGAGTGGGGCCGCGTCCGGCCGGTCAAGCGTGGCGGCAAACGTCTGCAGCCTAGCGGAGAGGTCTGCGCCGGCAGGGGAAACGGGCGTTAAACCTGCCGCTGCCGGCGTGCCTGGTTGAGCGGCCCCGTTGGCCTGCTGATTCGGATCCGTGATGGCGACCGAAGGCCAGAGCACGCCTAAGATCGCGAACTTTCGGTTCGACACGTCGGCCGGTTGTCCCGCATCGGCGCGCGCCTTGAAATGATTGAAAAAGTCTTGGTACAAGTCCCTCGCACCGTCATGCGTGGTATTCCATCCGTGAGAGATGAAGATCAGATCCGTCGGCGCCTGCGGCTGCCGCAAAGCCGCGATGAGTTCATCGACCTGGGCACGCTGGAGGATGGCGCCATCGGGACCAAATTCGACTTCATGGTAGTCGTACGGGAGCTTGCCTGACATGGGTGAGTTTGCGTGAAGGTTAAGTTGGCCGGCCGGATCTCTCAGACGGATTGGATGGCACGCATCAGGTCAATGAGGCCGCTACCTTGAAAATAGCGATCACGGCCGAGGTCGGTTGCCGTCGCCATAAAGATCCGCTTTACCTCCTCCGGATTGCCTAGGTACTCCTGCCGGATGGAGAGAAACGCGGCGATGATACCCGACACATGCGGGGTGGCCATGCTGGTGCCGCTGTCTTCGGCGTAATCGCACGGCTGCCCGTCGTTGATGCCGTTCTGGCATTTGGCTTTTAGGTCGCCCGCCGCGCAGGAGAGGATCTTTTCCCCGGGCGCGACTAAGTCCGGTTTGAGTCGTCCATCGCCCGTTGGTCCTTTGGACGAAAAATACGAGATGCCGTAGGTGTGCGGCATGTCGCGGTGGGTGGAACCGACCGTGATCGCGAGCGCGGCGTTTCCAGGGTCGTTGATGGACATGCCTTGCCCGGCCCAATGCCAACGCGGGGTTTCTTGGGTGTTCACGAAGACCGCCTGGTGGGTGGAACCCGTGTTGCCCGCGGCGACGACCACCACGACGCCGCTCCGGACAAGCCGGTCAACTTCCACGCAGATCGGGCTTTGGCCGCACGCGAACCATTCGGGCTTAAACTCGTAGCCTGCACTGATGTTGACGCCGTGGACCACGAGGTGCCGCCCGTTCGCGTTGAGCTGCTGCACGTAGCCTAGCGCCGCCAGGAGATTGCTGGTGTAACCGTCGCCGTCGGGATCGAGCACCCGCAGGCTCAACAGTTTGCATTGGGGCGCCATCCCCGAAATTGTGTCGATCCCCTCAAGCCGACGGTAGGAGGGATCACCGCCCTCGACCTGCTCACAAAGGACGGCCCGGACCGGCGAATTGGGCGTTGCCTGCATCTCGCCCGCGACGATGCCGGCGACGTGGGTGCCGTGCCCGTTCTGATCCTCAAGCGGTTTCTCATCGGGAGACGGCTGGTCGAGGGTGGTTGCGTCCACCGTGAAATCCCGGTGCCGCAACGGATCGGGAACGTTCAGGTTTTCATGTTTGGTGAAGTGCACGTGATCGCCCTGGATGCCGGTGTCCAGGATGGCCCAAATGATTCCTGTGCCGGTGGCCGCAAAAGAGAGGCGGGCCGCGTTCGCCTTAACCGTACTGACCGTCTTGATCAGGCGCGCGCGGACCGGGAAGTCCGGCCAGATCAGGTGGATGGCGGATTGGGTCCGCTGGACTGGTGATCGCGGGGGAACAACTGTCGGCAGCGCGATTTCGGCCGCCGTCACCGGCTCGGCATCGGCCCTGACCATCCCCCGGAGCGTGCCGGCTCGGAACTGGCCGAACACGTACTGGTCGTTCAACTCGTTCTTGAAACGGTTTAAACCCTCCCCGGAAGCAGCTTGGTCAGCGGGGGCGCCGCCGGTAACCTTCTCAAAAAGTTCTTGCACCCGGACGGCGGCTTTCTGCCTGCCACCCTGGTATTCAAGGTTGAGGTCGATGATGACTTTATAGAGCCAGTCAGGGTTGTCCGCGTGTTCGGCAAACTGTTCCAGCAACGGTAAGGTAAGGACTTTCCGGCTCAGTTTTGACGGGTCAAACTGGGATCTGGTCGGCACGCCAGCAGGTGGCTGCGATGATGCCGCTCCCGTGGGGAGCGGTTTCGGATCAGGCGATGGGTTTGCCGGTGGAGTTCGGCCTTTCCTGGCCATGGGATGGTAGTTTTAATTGCAGAACGATGCGCGAAGGCCTGCCCCAGTTCACAGGGTTGGAGCCACCGTGATCTGGTTAGCACGGCAGAGGTCAACTCGTACATACGCCATTGTGCGTATAGGCGGCCGCGATGAACCCACATGCCATCGCGATTGAGGAATTGGATGTAAACAGAAGGCAACGAAGGAAACGAAGGGGGCTGAACAGAAGGCCACCAAGGACGCGAAGGGGCAAGGAAGGTTTCTGGTCCCTCGTCCCTGGTCTGGGTCGCCCGGGAGCGGCCGCTGCGCGGGCGGCAGATGGCAAATGACCAAGGCCAAAGGGAGGCCCCCGGCCGTGCCACCCCATTAAGGAGCTGCGCCCCC
>CAXUNV010000315.1:3608-5886 GCA_964252355.1 uncultured Chthoniobacterales bacterium
CTGCCAAACCAAGGCCCGGCGCCGGGCTGGCGCCCTTCCGGCATCTGCGCCCCCCGGCGTCGTCTGCGGACCGCTGCCCGCCGTGCCCGCCGTCGCGCCGCGTGAAACCACGATCGGGAGTCGGCGGTGGCGCCCTGCCCGCATCCCCTGCCCGCAGCGCTTCGCGCAGCGATGCGGGCGGGGCTACGCAAAGCTTCCCTATTGGCCGGACGTCCACCGGGCTGCGCGAAGCGTTGCGGGCGGGGAGCACCGGCCCTCCCCCTCCCCGTTGCCTTCGTTACCTTCTGTTCAAGTTTTCCTCCTTCGCGCCCTCGACGGTCTTCTGTTCAGAGCCCTGCCGTGGCGCCCCCGTGCCCTTGCGCGAGACGTCTTCCTTTGAGCGGTAGTGTCGTTACACCTCGAGCAGGGTGAGGTTTAGACCACGAAAAGCTTGGAAACCGCCATCGAAGCTTACCAAGGCCACACCGGCCGCGAGCGCAAAGGCAGCCAGGTAGGCGTCGGTCCAGGTTTTCGGCTCGGGACCGCCTTGGCGCCGGGTCAGACTTCGCCAGATCGTTTCGAGCCGGTCCGGTTCATCGAGGTAGATGACCCGCTCATCGGACGCCAACGCGTCGTAGCAGCGCCAAGCGTCGCTTTGCGACACCGCGTCCGCCCCGACCACGGCGGGAGTGCTGAGCAACCGGAGTAAGCCAAGCTGGGTCACCCGAGAAAACGCCGCTGTCCCAGGCAATAGCGACTCGAACCACCTCCGCGCAGCGGGATGATGCGAGTGCCTACCGTAAGCCAAGGCGAGCCAGACGTTCAAATCGAGCAGGCTAATCCCAGAGGGCGGCATCCAACTCCTCGCGGGAAGGCTCGATCGGCGCCTTGCCACTCCCCGGGATGAGCGGCAGCCTGACGCGGTGGGGGCGCCGACGCCCATGCCGATCGTTCAACGCTTCGCGCAGCGCAGCCTCGACGAACTCCTTAAGCTTCAAGCCGCGCGTCGCCGCAACGGCTTTGACGCGGCGCATCAGCTCGTCGGGCACATCGACCGTGGTACGCATACCCGCATAATCCCATAAAAACATAGAGCGTCAAAAGCTCGTCATGTTGAGGTCAGCTCTCCCGGTTTTCGTCCGAGCAAAAGCCGTGGGGATGTGGACAGAAGGACGTCACGGACGCGAAGGGAAAGCGAGGTCTCTGATTCCTGATTTAAGTGGTCTGGAAACGGCCGCCGTTTTTCCCGGCTTTGGCGCAGCGAACGCCTCGTGCGTCGGAGATGGCGAACGGCCAAGGAAGGGCGGACATAGCCATCAAGTCACCCAGGCGTTCCTTCGTTGCCTTCTGTTCAATTCTTCCCTTCGCGTCCTTTGTGGCCCTCTGTTCAACCTCCTCTCCCCTCCGCCGTGCCCGCCGTGGCGCCGTGTGACACCATCGGTTGTCGACGGCGCGGAGCACCGGCCCTCCCCCTCTTCGTTGCCTTCGTTACCTTCTGTTCAAGTTTCCCTCTTTGCGTCCTTGGTGGCCTTCTAATAGTCGCGCTGGAAGGCCGGCTCCTCTGATTGCCAAGATTGCGCAAGAGCGCCGCGATTGCGCAAGATTGGGGCGGGGCGGGGCGCCAGCGCAAAGGAAACGCGTCAGCCCTCGTGCGAAGCGTCCAACGATCTGGCAGCTGCGGCCAGCCTTGCGTCAAGCGACCAGAGTGCCGCACCGGAAAGCCTCGCGGCGACCAACAGTTGCACGTCGTTCCAACCCAGCCCGCGGCCGAAAAGTCGGTGGGTTTCGAGGAACGCCAGGCACTCGCCCCAAGCGCCGCTGCGTGCCTGCGGCAGGCGTTTTAGGCTAGCCAACGTCGGGTGGCGCTGGGCCAAATTCCCACCGCGAGTTCCCCGATGACGACCGGGTGAGACAAAACGTCGTTTTCCTCCAACAAAGACGACAGCGGACGGACGCCGATCCGGAAGTGCCGCACCCACACGGAGGTGTCGACGAGGATCACCGCCGTCCTTGGCTCGACCGGCGGCGCGCCGGGACCTCCAAGTCGGGCATCGACCCGCCCAACGCGCGAAGCCGGCGTGCCGCCTCCCGTTGCACGAGTGCCTCAAGGGCCAACCGGATGAGCGCGGTCTTTTCTTTCACGCCGGTGTACTCCACCGCCGCTTCGACCAGCGCGTCATCAAGGTTAAGCGTCGTCCGCGTGCATACGATGATGTCGAAAAGGGGTGCTCGCGTCAACGCCCCGCGCGACGATCGGGCGACGGACGGATGGGTTGAACCGGAGGTCACCAAGGGTAGG
>CAXUNV010000316.1:0-5880 GCA_964252355.1 uncultured Chthoniobacterales bacterium
CCCCTTCGACGTACTCGATGACGGACGCGACGACTTTCTCCTCCACCAGCGGGCCGTTCACGTTTTGCGCCACTTCGGTGTAGCGCCGCCAGCAACGCGCTTCGACGTTGGCCAGGAAACCGTGGTTGCCGCCTTCGACCGCGGCGCGGATCTTCTCGGGGGCGAACGCGTTCAAGTACCAGCGGGCAAAGCCTTCCCCAGCCGAACCGAACGCGGAGAGCAGGGCGACGGTGAGTTGGCGCGAGCGGTCCAGCATCTGCGCGATTTGGTAGCTCGCGACTTCGCGGTCACCCAACAGGTAACTTCCCAGCAAGCCGCGCAAGCGGTCGGAGGAGTCCCGCCGGATGCCGGATTTCGGCGCCAGTTTGCGCCAGACGCTCCAAATGACGTTGTCCAGCGTCAACACGTAGTCGGCAAAGGTCGAGAACAGTTTTTGAAAACGTTCTACGTCCACGGCATCCTCGGGCCGGAGGCCAAGCCTCGCGCGCAGCTCGTCGGGTACCCGCGGTGGCGCGTGCACCTTGAGCAACAGGCCGGCCGCGGCCAAGCGGTCGGCGATGGCCGTCCGTTCCTCCGGGGTAGCACGAGCCAACCGCGACAGCAAATCGTCGGCGCTCTCCAGCAACGACGGTTCCGGCGACGGAAGCGAAGCCAGGCCCGGTGGCTTTTCCGGATGGCTCTCGAAACCAGCGACGGGGAAGCGGGCCGCCAACGCCGCCAAGTAAGCCCCACGATCCGCGTCGCCTACCTCCCGCAAGGCCCGCTGCAGTTCCTCCGTGAGATAGACCGTCCGTGTTTCGGCCGGTCCATCGCTGAAGCTGGCCTGGACCAAACGTAGCCGGGCAGCGATCTCCGAAGCCCAGGCGTCGGCCTCGGGCGAGGAGAGGCAGGGGGCAAAGTCGCTGCTCATCGAAAAAGGTGTGACAAGAGGCGGGCTGGGCACCGCCGAGCGTTTCCGTTATAGCGGAATGGGCGGCGCAGGTCCATAGCCCAAAAGAAGTAGGGGCGGCGCGAGGCGGTTGCGGGCAGGGATCGCACATCGCTAGTCGCAGATCGCCAAACGGAAGCGCAGGCTAGACGCGCGCCTCGCCATGAGCTTGTGTCGACCGCGAGGTCCGGCTTCCGTGGAAGCCGGCTGCTCCGCCTGCCCTGACGGCAAGCCAGTGACGAGAGACCACCGACCGCCATCCGCCGACCGGCCACGATCACCCGGCGCGCCGCGGACCAAACAGGTCGTAGGAGAAACGCGCGATAACCGCGGCCATCACCATGAGGAAAACCGTGCGCACAAACCGGCTACCCTTCAGGATAGCTAACCGCGAACCGCACTCTGCACCCAACACGTTAGAGACGGCCATCGGCAGCGCCACGGCCCACCAGACTTGTCCGGACGAGATGAACGCCATCAGCGCACCGACGTTGGTCACCACGTTCACGGCTTTCGCCGTCGCGGAGGCGACCAGGAACTCCTGGCCGAGCGCCGTCACGAACGCGAAGATTAGCAAACTGCCCGTGCCCGGACCAAAAAAGCCGTCGTAAAACCCGATCGCAGTGCCCGTCCACGCGCCGCGCCAAGCGCGTTGGGAGCGGGTCAAATCTTTGCGGGCGGCGTTCGGAATCCCAAACTCCCGTTGGCCGTAGGTGTAGATCGCCATCACCACCAAGACCACCAACACCGCTGGTTTGAAGCGGGCGGGATCCACCAAACGCACGGTCCAGGCGCCCATACCAGAGCACGCAAACGCGCAAAGGCCGGCAGGCAGGAGCACCGCCGGGTCCGGCCGGACTTGCCGGTGGTAGCGCCACGCGGCGACGCTGGTGCCGGCCAGGGCGGCGACTTTGTTGGTCCCAAGCACCGCCAGAACCGGGGTGTGCGCCGGCAACAGCAGGAACAAGCCGGGCAGTTGGATCAGCCCTCCCCCACCCGCCACGGCGTCGACAAAACCGGCAAAGAACGCGGTCAGGCAGAGAAGGACCAGGGTCGACGGGATCGGCGGCATGGGGAAGGGACGGTACGGGCAGAGGATGGTAGGGCAAGAGGTGTCCTGCTTTACCCGCCGCGCAGCGTCGCGGGCGGGCCACCGCGCCGCAGGCCGGGACCGCCTCGGGATTTACCCGGCGGTCCACGGTAGACGCCAAAGGCCCAGCGCGGCATGAAGGTCCCCCAACCAGGGTCCCGGGACCAGAAACCCGCCACGGCGCCTCGTCCCCTAGCCCTTTGCCTGCGCCCGTGGCATGGTGGCGACGGTATGAGTGCTGCGTTGCTGACCGACCTGCGTCGGTCACTCCCCCCCGAACAGGTCATCACCGAACCTGAGGACCTCTACACGTTTTCCTACGACGGCACCCCGATCCTGAAGACGCTCCCGGAAGGTGTGGTTTTCGCCACCACGACCGAGCAGGTCGCCGCGGTGCTGACCCTCGCCTCGCGCCACCGCACCCCAGTGGTGACCCGCGGGTCGGGCACGGGCCTCAGCGGCGGGAGCGTGCCGACGCAAGGCGGGGTGGTGCTCTGTTTGAGCCGGATGAACCGGATCTTGGAACTCGACGTCGCCAACTTGACGATGATGGTGGAACCGGGGGTGATCAACGCCGACGCTGGCGCGCGGGCCGAGGCGGCCGGTCTGTTCTACCCTCCCGACCCCGGGTCGATGCGGGTCTCCACGTTGGGCGGCAACGTGGCGGAAAACTCCGGCGGTTTGCGCGGCCTTAAGTACGGCGTCACGCGCGACTACGTCATGGGTTTGGAAGTGGTTTTGCCCACCGGAGAGGTTTTCTTCACGGGCAACAAATGCGTGAAGGACGTCGCCGGCTACTCGCTCAAGGATCTGTTCATCGGCTCCGAAGGCACGCTGGGCGTGATCACCAAAATCCTGCTCAAGCTGATTCCCAAACCGGCGGCCCGCAAAACCCTGCTGGCCGTCTACGACCGGATGGACGAAGCGGCGGCCACCGTCTCCGCCATCATCGCCGCGCCGATCATCCCGTGCACGATGGAGTTCCTCGACCGGACCACCATCCGCTGCATCGAGGATTACGCGCACGTCGGGCTGCCCACCGACGCCGAAGCCATTCTGCTGCTGGAAACCGACGGGCACCCCGCGGCGGTCGAAGACGAAGCGGCGCGCATGGCGGCGATCGCCCGCGCGCACGGCGCCCGGTCGGTGGCGTTGGCCCAGAGTGTCGAAGAGGCGGCCGCGTTGATGAACGCCCGGCGCATGGCCATCCCGGCCATGGCGCGGGTCGCGCCCACCACCATCTTGGAAGATGCCACCGTGCCGCGATCGCGCCTCGCCGAGATGGTCCGTTTCGTGCAGCGGACTGCGGAAAAGCATGGCCTGATGGTCGGCACGTTCGGCCATTTCGGGGATGGCAACCTGCACCCGACTTTTTTGGCCAACGAGCGGAACGAAGACGAAATTCACCGGGTTCACGCGGCGGTCCGCGAGATCTTCGACGAGGCCGTGCGGCTCGGGGGGACGATCAGCGGCGAGCACGGCATCGGCGTCGCCAAACGGGAGTTCCTGCCCGGCGCCATCGGGCGGTTAAACCTTCGCATCCTGCGCGAAGTGAAGCGCGCGTTCGACCCGCAGAACGTACTTAATCCCGGCAAGATCTTCGCGGACTGAGGAACTCCATGGTGCAAGATTGCCGTGACCTCGCGCGTGATTGCGCAAGATTTGGGAAAGCGAGATGAAAATCACGTAACGCCGGCGTCCCGCCGGTACGCCGCAAGCCGCCCTCCCCTCGATCGGCCCAGACCTTCCTTCGTCCCTCCCATGTCGTCCGTCCACAAACACGACTCCCTCAAAACCCTCGACTACGCCGTGCTGCAGCAGTGCATGCACTGCGGTTTTTGCCTCCCGACCTGCCCGACCTACGCCGAGACCGGCCGAGAACGCCACAGCCCGCGCGGGCGGATCGCGCTGATGCGGGGCATCGCCGACGGTGCCATCCCGGTCTCCCGGACGTTCGGTGAGGAGATGTATTTCTGCCTTGGTTGCTTGGCGTGCACCTCGGCGTGCCCGGCCGGGGTTGATTACGCCCAGTTGTTCGAGGCGGCGCGCGCCGAAGTCGAGTCGTCGGGTGTGCTGCGACGGCCGGGGCGCGACTGGACGAGGCGGCTGTTGCTGCGCGGCCTTTTCACGCGGCCTCGCCTGCTGCGCGCGCTGGGCCGCCTCCTGCGGTGGTATCAGGCGGCCGGCGCGCAGACCCTGGTCCGTCGCTTGGGGTTAACCCGGCTGCTGCCCGGCAACCTACGCGCGCTCGAACCGCAAACACCCCGGGTGTGCGCTCGCTTCTCCAACGAAGTGATTCCCCCGGTGCTGCCGCCCACCGCAGGTCCGCCACGGCACCGGGTGGGTCTGCTCACCGGCTGCGTGCAGGACCTTGCCTTCTCCGACATCAACCGCGACACCGCCGAGGTCTTGGCCGCGAACGGTTGCGAGGTGCACACCCCCCCTCTTCAGTTCTGCTGCGGCTCGTTGCACGCCCATAACGGCGAGCCGGAACAGGCCAGACGTTTGGCGCGGCGCAACCTTGACCTCTTCCCGGTCGAACGGTTCGACGCGATCATCACCAATGCGGCCGGGTGCGGTTCCCACCTGAAGGGCTACGGCCGGTTGTTGGAAGATGACCCGAAGTATGCCCCGCGCGCGCGCGTCTGGTCGGAAAAGGTCAAGGATGTAACCGAATGGCTGGTGGCCACGGGCTTCCGCGCGCCGGGTCCGCCCGGCACTGGCGGCGAAAAGGCAACGGCGCGCCGGCGCGTGACTTACCACGAGGCTTGCCACCTTTGCCACGGGCAGAAAATCACTCGGCAGCCGCGCGAGATTCTGCGCGCGTTGCCTGGAACGGACCTAGTGGAATTGCCGGAATCCACTTGGTGCTGCGGGTCGGCGGGCATCTACAACATCACCCAGCCGGAGATGTCGGCGCGTTTGCAACGGCGCAAAGTGGCCTGCGTGCTTCGGACCGGGGCTGACACCGTCGCGGTCGCCAATCCGGGCTGCCACCTGCAGCTAGTCAACGGGTTGAGGCAGACTGCGGGTGCGCCCGAGGTGCGCCATCCCGTGAGCCTGTTGGCGGAAGCCTACCGGGCGGAAGCGCCGAGCTGAATTGCGCGAGATTGCCAAGATCGCGCCACGGCTAGCCCTTTCCATCCGCCATCTTCTGATGCGCTTGGATGAGCGGGTACGATTCTTCCATGAACTTTTTCAGGTCGGCCGCACGGACCTGTTCGTGGTTGTTTAAGAAAACCTGGGCCACCTCCCCGCTGATCCGTGACACATCTTCGCGATACTTGGCGTCGAACTGGTCCGGCGGCAGTTTGGCAAGGTTGTCGATGTCCTGCTTCTGCTTCATGTCCAAGCCTTCACGGTAGGTGAAGCTATGATTCGCCGTCACTTTCCGGAACTGGATCTTCATGTTGTTGTAATCCCCCAAAACTTTCCCGGCCAACTCCTTCATTTTTGGGTCTGAAGCTTTCTTCACCGCCGTCTCGCTCAGGTTGTAAAGGTAGACGATCTTGGGTGCTAAGGTGTTTAGCGCACCGACTTCTGTGTCGGTCAACGAAGCGTCCTGCGAGCCGACCTTCTGCTGATTTCGGCCGCTGTAATCTGAGGCTGACACCGAACTGATGCCGAGCGTGCCAGCCGCCAGCAGAGCTGCCAGATAACCAACGTGTTTCTTCATCACGCCTCGTGAGGTTTAAGGACCACTTTGGTGCACTCTTCTTTCAAGTCGCGGAACATGCGATACCCTTCCGGGGCGTCCTGCAGCGGTAGGCGGTGTGAGATGATGAACGTCGTGTCGATTTCGTGGTCGGCGATCTTCTGTACCAGGGGACGCAAGTACCGGTGCACGTGCGTTTGGCCCATT
>CAXUNV010000317.1:0-5870 GCA_964252355.1 uncultured Chthoniobacterales bacterium
GTCTTCCGGCGAAGCCGCTCTCCCGTGACCGGCGGGACGCCGGCGCTCCCCTACCAGCCGTGGGCTGGCCTTGCGCCGTTTACACCAACCTCAACTCCTCGTCCCTCCCGTGTGAGGCATAGGCAATTTCGGTGAGTCGGGCAAGTTGGACGGCCAACGCGGTTTGTTCGTCCTGGGGAACGCCCGCCTGCACCGCCTCCACCCAGACATCAAACGGCTCGCGTTCGTCGAACTCCAGATGCAATTCCGGCCAGCGCTGCGGCAAACTGTGGCGGTAACCGCGACCGTCCCGCGTTTCTTCGTACGCGAAATGGCCTTGGCTGCCGACGATTTCTATCCCGAAACGGTACGGCACCAGAAACGAGGCTTCACAGCTGACGACGAGGCCAGAGGCGTGGCGCAGGGCGGCGACGGCGTGGTCCTCAACCTCGCGCCCGGTGGCAAATCCCAGGCTGGCGCGGACGGTCGACGGTTCACCGAAGAGGTGCAGGGCCAAGTAGAGCGGGTGGGCACCGAGGTCGATCAGGACGCCGCCCTCGGCGTCGGCGGCCCGGAAGAAGTCGGGCGTGAGCCACCCTTGCGGATGGCTGGCGGTGGCGCGAGCGCCGTCGTGGCCGATCCCGATCCGGGCGGCGACGACGTCCCCCAGCGCGCCGCTTTGAAGCAACCGGGCCAGCGCCCGGGTGTACCCCCGGTAGAGCCGCGGCAGCGCGACCCCAAGCGTGACGCCCGCCTCAAACGCCAGCGAACGCAACCGTCCCGCCGCGGCACCGGAAGCGGCAAGCGCCTTTTCGCAAAAGACATGTCTCCCGGCGCGCAACGCCGCGCCGATGAGCGCCTCGTGACGCGCCGTCTCCGACGCGACGACCACGCCGTCGATCGCCCCGTCGGCCAAGAGGGCGTCGAGGTCGTCGCAGACCGGGACGCGCCAGCGTTCCGCCGCGGCACGGGCTCGGGCCAGGTCGTGATCCCACACCGCGACAAGTTCTGCGGCCGAGGAACGGACCGCGGATCGGGCGTGGTCGTCGGCGTGCACGTGCCACGCGCCCAGCAGGGCGAGCCGGACGGGGTTACCGGGTCTCATGGTCGGAACAGCCCGTCAGTCAAACCGTGGCAGCCGCCGTCGGGGCGCTCGCCAGTTCGGCCAAGTCGCCCAGCAAGGCATCCACGTCCTCCGGGGTGGTATCCCAGGAACACATCAGCCGTGCGCCGCCGCCGGGTCCGACGTCCGTGTAAAACTTCCAACCGCGACGCCCAGCCGCGGTGGCGATTTCCGGGGGCAGCTTGGCGAACACCGCGTTCGCCTCGGTCGGGAAGAGGAGGGGTACACCCGGCAGCGCTTGCAGGCCGGTGCGCAGCCGCGCCGCCATGGCGTTGGCGTGCGCGGCGCGCCGGAGCCAACGGTCGCCTTCTAAAAACGCGAGCCATTGCGCGGAGATGAAGCGGGCTTTGGACGCGAGGTGGCCGCTTTGCTTCGAGCGGTATTCGAAATCTTGCGCCAGTTCAGGACGGAAAAAGACCACCGCCTCGCCAAACGCGATACCGCCCTTGGTCGCCCCAAAGCTCAGCGCGTCGACGCCGGCTTGCCACGTGAGCTCCGCCGGAGAGCAACCGAGGTGAACGACGGCGTTGGCGAGGCGGGCGCCGTCGAGGTGCACGACCAACCCGGCCCGGTGCGCCGCTTCCGCCAAAGCCGCGGTCTCGTCCGGCGTGTAAACCGTGCCGAGTTCCGTGGCGTTGGTTAGGGAAACCGCGCGGGCGCGCGAGCCATGGATGGGTCGTGAACCCGACAACGCCCGGGCGAGCGCTTCCGGCCGAATCTTGGCGTGGTCGCCCGACGCCGTCACGAGTTTGGCGCCAGGGATGAACCGGCCTAGGGCATTGCATTCGTCAGTTTCCAAGTGGGAAAACTCGTGCGCCACCACGGCCTCGTGAGGCTGCACGACGGCCGCCAGCGCAAGGCAGTTGGCCGCAGTGCCGTTGCCGGCGAAGTGCACGGCGCAGTCGCAGCCGAACACGTCGGAGATCGCGCGCCGCGCGGCGGCCGTGACCTCGTCGTTGCCGTAACCAGGCGCGTGGCCGGTGCCGTGACGCGCCATGGCCTCCAGCACCTCGGGGAAGATCCCGGCGTTGTTGTCGCTCGCGAACTGTCGGCGTCCAGGCGTCATCACGGACTGTGAACGCGGCGAGCCCGGGGGGCAAGGAGGTGAAGGAGGTGGTGGGTCTCTGGTTTCTGGTCCCTCGTCTCTGGTTGGGGACTGTCGCCGCCGGTGACCCGGGGAGCGAAAACCCGGCCGGCGAGAAGAAGCAGCCATCACCCAAAGGGGTTTGCCGGGCGGCTTGAGCCGGCGGGCGCGACCCGAAAGGCGCGTTCGCGATGGATCACGGTCTGCGCGGCCTACTCCGTGGTCGGGCTTGTCTCACCAGGTAGCCGGCTCAAACCGCCTGCCAGACGTCGATGCCGATCGCAGCCCGGCAGGGGCAGCCGGGTTTTCGCCCCACCGGCGTCGCTCGCGGGAGGCCGCGCCTCCGCCAACCAGAGACGAGGGACCAGAAACCAGAGACAAGTGACCCGCCTTTTCCGGCTCGACCTGGTGGACTGCGATCCGGAGAATGGGAAAGATGAAAGAGGAGATGGTCCTGGTCGTGCGCCGCGAGACCTTTGAGCGGCTGGGCGCGTTTCAAGGTCTCAGCTTCGAGGTGGACCGGTACTTGCCGTCGTTCCTCGCGCGGGAGAACAACTTCTTCGCGCCGCGTTCGGCCGCGGAAAACGATCCGAGCCTCAAGCAGATCATCCCCTACGCGCTGGTGACGCACGGCGGTGCCGTGCTCCGCTACCGGCGCGGCAAGAAGGCCGGGGAACAACGTCTGGTGGCCAAAGGATCGATCGGGATTGGCGGACACATGAACGAGGGGGACGAAGGGCTTTTCGCTTTGGATCAGGAGGCGTACCTGGCAGGGGTGCGTCGGGAGATCGAGGAAGAGATCCGCATCCCTGCACCGGTCTCGAACCGGCCGGTGGCCCTGATCAATGACGATTCGAACGACGTAGGCCGGGTCCATCTTGGCGTGGTGCACCGGGTCGAACTCCCGCGGGCCGAAGCGGCCAAGCGCGAAAACATGATCTTGGGTCTGGAATTCCTCAGCGCCGACCAACTGCGCGCCGAACGTGATGGCTTGGAGACTTGGTCGCAGATCTGCGTGGACGCACTTGACCGGCTGCTGGCTGGTTGAGACCGGGAGGCAAACTCTACGACGGCAACGCATCGACCTCTGACCGGTGGGGCATGCCGGCTTGCGCACCGGCGCGCGTCACCTTGAGCGAGGCGGCGCGGGTGGCGCGCCCGACCGCCTCGGCCAACGGCACGCCCTCACCCAGCGCGACCGCCAGCCAGCCGACAAAACAGTCCCCCGCCCCGGTCGTGTCGACCGGTTCGACACGCGGCGCATCAACCCTGCCCTGGCCATCGGCATCGGCGTAAATGACGCCGGCCGCCCCCAGCGTGATCACCACTTGGCGGCAACCCTGTCCCAGAAACCAGCGGATCGCCTCCGTCTGGTCGTCGGAACCGCTGTAGTCGCGCGCCTCGTGTTCGTTGACGACCACGGTGTGCACCGCGCCAAGCACTGGGGCAGGCAAGGGACGGGACGGCGCCGGGTTCAGCACCAACGGCCTGCGCAGCTCGCGGCAGAGGCGCGCGACGGCCTCGATCGCCGCGTCGCGGATTTCGAGCTGGGTAACGACGGCCTCGGCCTCGGCAAAGGCGGCGCGGGCGGCTTGGACGCGGGCGGAATCGACCGCGTCATTGGCCGATGCAGCCACCGCGATCAGGTTGTCGCGGGTGTGGCCGTCGACCAAAATCAGGGCGACGCCGCTGGGCACGCCGGGCACGGTCTGGAAATGGTCGAGGTTGATCCCCTCGGCGGCCAAGCGGGCGTGTGCCGCGGTCCCGAAATCGTCGGCGCCGCGCGCACCGACGAACGTGACGCGGCCACCGGCCCGCGCCGCGGCGACCGCCTGGTTGGCGCCCTTGCCGCCGCCGAACTGTTGGAAGTCTCCGCCGAGCACGGTTTCACCGGGGCGCGGCAGCCGGTCGCAGTAGACGACCAAGTCGGTGTTGGAACTGCCCACGACGAGGATGGAGGGGGAGGCCATGGCGCAAGATTGCCCAAGATCGCGCGCGATCTTGGGCAATCTTGCGCAATCAGAGAAACTGGTGCGACTCGGGCTGGAGCACCAGCTCGTTCATCACCAGGTGCGGCGGCAGGTCCAGCACCGAGACGATTTGGTCGGCGGCAACGCTCACCGGGATCATCTTGTCGCGCTGCACGGGCATGCCGAGGCCGTCCCAAAACGGCGAGTCGACCCCACCGAAGTGCAGGAGCACAATTTTGACGCCCGTCCGTTGCAGTTCGGCAGCCATGCACTTGAGCATGCCCGTGACGCCAAACTTGGCGGCGGCGTACGCCGCGGCGTTCTTCATCGGGTACTTGCCCAGCGTGCCGGGCAGGGTGACGAACACGCCCGATTTCTGGGCCGACATGATGCGGAGCGCGGCTTGGGCGACGAGGAACGTGCCACGGAGGTTGACGTTGGTGATCGCGCAAAACTCGGCGTCGGTGGTGTCGAGCGCCGGTTTGATCAGTCCCAGCCCGGCGCAGTGCACGACTGCGTCCAAGCCGCCGAGCTGTTCGACGGCCTGCGTCACCACCCGCTCGGCCGCGCGCGGCGCCACCAGGTCAGCAGGTTCGGTGAACGTCCGGTCCCCTGCCCCGAGTTCTTCAGCCAGGGTAGCGAGCTTGGCGGCCGTACGACCGGTGAGGAACAAAGGCGTTCCCCGGGCGGCGAGTTTGGAGGCGAGCGCCCGGCCGATGCCGCTCGACGCGCCCGTGATGAGGGTCCGTTTTGGTGGTTTCTCCACGGTATACGGTACGTTCGGCGTGCGAGGATGGGTGATCCGGGCCGTCCTAAAGGAGGACCCGGTGGGGCGAAGATCCAGGCGGCATAGAAGGGCGGCTGTCGGGGTGGATCGCCGCCGGCTGGTCTGAGCCGGCCCAAACTGAGGTGAAGCTGGCTATCAGAGTCAGGCTGCAGGCTTAAACCGCCCGGCAACCTTTTAGACCGGAGGACTGCTGCTTTCTGCCGGCCGGGTTTTCGCCCCACCGGCGTCGCTCGGCGATGCGGCTTTGCGCGATGGACTCCCGCTCTTGGCAGACAATCTTGCCCATTCTTCACCCCACCGCGGCCGGCGTTTGCACCGGCGGCACCGTGGCGCCCTCATCCCGGCGTGAACGCGCACGCAAACCGCGCCAGTGCCGCGTCGGGATGAGGCCGACGCCCATGATGGCTAACTGGCTCGCAACAAAGGCCATGAGCGTGCCAAAGCCTGCCTCCGTAAAGCCGTAAGAGTGAAGGCCGACGCCGAGGAGATTTGTGCCCCACCAAGAAAGGCTGGTGACGACCCCGCCAAACACCGCCATCACGGCGATGCCGCGCTCACGGACATAACCACCCCAGCGTGCGTGTAGGATGATCGCGTTCCAGATGACCACCAAAAGCGCGCCGTTCTCTTTGGGATCCCAACCCCAAAACCGGCCCCACGACTGGTCCGCCCAGATCCCGCCGAGGATTGTGCCGACCAAGCTAAACAGCGTTGCGAAGCAGACAATCCCGTACATCATCCTGCCCAGCGAACGGGAGAGATCAACGCTGAACGAGGACGTAAACAGGCCTCGCAAGATGTAGATAATGCCCAGCAAGCCCGCAAGGAACGTCGACGAATAACCGAGGGCCTCACAGACCACGTGGGTTGCAAGCCAAACGTTGGTGTCGAGCACCGCGCGCAGCATCTCCAAGCTGTCGCCGTCGG
>CAXUNV010000318.1:0-5821 GCA_964252355.1 uncultured Chthoniobacterales bacterium
GAGGCGCTCTTTGCCGCGGATTTGGCCGGCGCCGAAACGGAACAAGAAGCGTTCGCGATCCTTCGGTTGTCGCCGGGCACCGCGGCCTTCGCGCCGTTGCGCGAGGGACGCGGCCCCTTGGACGCAGCCGAGCGCAGCCTTCTGCTCTGCGTGCGGGCGTTCTTGAATTGGCACGCCGAACAACGGTTTTGTCCCCGGTGCGGTTCGCCCACGCGCCCGGAGGAGGCTGGCCACATGATGGCTTGCGTAAATCCCGCGTGCGAAAACAAGGTCTTCCCGCGTAGCGATCCGGCCACGATCATGCTGGTGCACCGGGGGGACCGTTGTCTCTTGGGACGTCAAGCGCGTTGGCCGGAGGGTGTCTATTCGACTTTGGCGGGTTTTGTGGAAGCCGGCGAATCGGCGGAAGCGGCCGTGATCCGCGAGGTGAAGGAAGAGAGCGGGGTGGACGTCGGTAACCTGCGTTATTTCGGTTCCCAACCTTGGCCGTTCCCGCAATCGTTGATGCTTGGCTACCACGCTGAAGCGCTCTCCGACGAGCTGGTGTGCGGGTCAGAACTCGCCGACGTCCGTTGGTTTACCGTCCCCGAGACGCAGGCACTTCTGCACAAGCTGCGCAACCGATTCCCGCACCTGGACACGATCGCGCGCCGGCTGATGCGGCATTGGTTGGCGGAGGTCGAAGGAAAGAGGTAAGGCGAGGCGGGCAGTTTCGTGTCCCTGATCTCTCGTCCCTGGTTGGGGAGGGCGGACGTCCCGCCGGTTCCGGGGTGGCCACCACCGCGAGCGGACTGGTAGGGCAAGAGGTGTCATGCCTGACCCGCCACCAAGCCGGAACACGGGTGGGGCAGGCTCGCGCGCGTGGAAGCAACCCCGGGTTGTTGGCACGCCCCTTCCCTAGAGGCCGACCTGGAGCTGCGCCCTAGGCTCCAGGTCTGGCCGCCGCTCCGCGGCTCCACACGCGAACCGGGAACCGCCAACCGTGCTTCCGGCAACTGGCGCGCAGCGCACTCAGGGCGCCAACCAAGTCGCCTCCGGCGGGCTCCAACGGTAGCGCGCCCGGAGGTGGCCCTCTTTGCGCAGCAGCAGCACCTCCAAGGTCGCCAAACGGGTTTCGACCACTGTGAAGTTGGCCCAAGCTTCCGTTTCCGGCACCGGCGAAGGCGCGTCGCCGTTCCGTGGACCTGAGATGGCGTGGCTGGGCGGCACGACGCCGGCATAGTCCGCCAGCGAACGTTTGGCGGTGTCAAAATGCGTTTGGCGTTCCGCCTCGTCCCGCAGGGTTGCCGTCGGCCCGTCGGCGCGCACTTGGAGTCGCTGCGCCGTGTCGTAGAACAACCAACTCGCGGCAGGTTGCAGCTGATGGCACTTGGGGCTGCGGCCATCGGTGAACATCAGGAGGCGTCCGGCCGTGGGGTCAAAAGTACGCAAAACCACCGTGCGCAACGCCGGACCGCCTGACTCGTCGACCGTCCCGAACACGGGCCAGTGGAACGGGTCCGTCGGATCGTCGACGGCGTGCGCCAACCGTTCGCAAGCCAAACGGCGCAAACCTTCCAGGGAAAAATCATCGGCCATGGTTTTCACCGTACGTTTCCCCGTCCTGGCGGGTACGCCCGAAGGGGAGGTCGGGCGGCTCGCGCCTTCACGAACTTTGCGACAACGCCTCCTGGTAAATGCGTACCCCGGTGCTCTGGAGGCTGGCGGTGAGTTCGCCCACGCGCCGCAGTTGCGCGACGAACGCCGGGTTGGCGAGGGTGGGCATTGGCAGGGACGCGCCGTTGACGCCCAGTGCCGCCGATCCAGATGTTGCCGCCGGCAAAGGTGGCGCGCCCTTTGCCACGGTCGCAGGGTTCTCGCCATTTTCGATGGACGCCGCCGCTTCCAACAGGGCGCTCATCGCGTCCAGGCGCCGGAGCACGCCGCTGCAGTACTCCCGGGCGGCTTGCAGGGACGCAGCGTCCGCGGTCTCGCGGAAGCCAGTGGTGGCGCGGAAAAGCCAGCGCAACCCTGCGACGAAGGCCTGGTCGGGTTCACCCGGGTGATGGCGTCTGGGGCCGGCCCGAGGATGGACGCGTGACGCTTGCGCGAGCCTCCGCCCGGGTTCGCCCAAAGCGCGCTCGACCGCGGCGGCAGCGTTGGACACGGCCAAATGGGCCGCCCGTTGGGCGGCGTCGAGCGCCGTGCCGGTGTTGCCCGGCGCATCCGGATGACCGGAAACGACGGCGAAGTAAAACCGACACGCCTTGAGGGCACCGTTCACGGTCGCCAGCAATCGATCACTTTCCCAATAGGGCAACACCAAGCGGGCGGCACCGATGGCCAGAGCCCCGCCGAGGGCGGTGTCTGCCGCACGGGTGAATTCGACCGTGACTTCGCCGGGCCGGCTGAGGTGGATGAGCAGCAGCACCATCGGGGTGACCGCGGCCGTAAACGCCGCATAACTTTTGTTGCGGACGTAATAGGTGAGGTAAGTGAACCCGATGATGGCAAGAGCGGTCCACCCGGGTTGTCGAGAAATCAGGGCCAGACCCGCGGCGGCGACGACGCCCAAGACCGTGCCGACTAAACGCGCGGCCACGCGTGCCAGCGTGGTGCCAAAATCCGGCCGCAACATGATGTAGACGGTCATGGCGATCCAATACGCGTTGGCCACCGGCAAGGCCAAACCGAGCGCCTGCGCGCCGGCCGTCGTCACGGCCCAGCGCACGGCATGGCGGAACGCGATGGAACGCACGTCGCAGAACCCCAAAGATTCATTCGCCAGGGACCAACGCTTCGTCGCCCGAGTTCCGGGTGCGCCGGACCGGGCGGCGGTCACAGCCGCCGATCCGTCGTTGACCTCGTTCGTCGTCCCAGAGGCAAGGTCGAACGCCTCGTCGACGGTCTCAAGCACCCGTTCCACCAGCACCGCCCTCTCTCCCTCAGACGCCGACGACCGCGAAAAGCGCTCAGGCGACGGCACCACGCGCACTCGCCGGGCCAAACCGGTCGCGAGCTGCGTCAGCCCTGCGCTGGCTGCCTCCAAGCGCGCCGCGGTTTCCGACTGACCTGGAGCGTCGCGCCGGACCGCCGCGCCTTCGGCCACTTCCGCGAGCGCGGCGAGCGCATCGCTGAGGTGACTGACGTTTTCCACCAGCAGCAACAGGCGTGATTGGCGCCGGCTGAGGCCCTGCGCTTTTGGTCGGCTGGCATCCCAAAGCGCGCGGGCGGCAAACACCTCTTCGGTGAGGCGATGCGACAACGGCAGCGTCGGACGGGCGGCGCGGTCCCCGTCGCGGACTGCCTCGGCCAGGGTTGCCAAAATCTGCGCCGCCGTAAGGTACGCGGTCGACAACGCTTCGCGCAACGGTCCGTTCGGCCGTAGCTGCCACAGGCCTAGCGAGAGGATCACCGCCCAGACCGCACCGACAAACGTCATGGTGGCCCCAAAGAGGATCGATTCGGGTCGGGCCGTGCCGATGCTGACCACGAACATCAACCCGGAAACGAAGCCGATCGTGCTTAAAATCGGTCCGAACACCCCCAAAAATCCGGCGGCGAAGACCACGGCGACTGTGCTGGCGACCGCCCAGGAGGGCTGACCAGAAACGTACCCGGCGCCGATGGCCATCACGGTGATGCCGAGCGCCGTCCCTACCATCGTTGCCGCCTTCTGCAGGTAAGCGCCGCCGCTGTCGGCGATGAGGACGAAATGCGCTCCAAGGGCGGCCCGAACACCCCAGCGAAGCTGGCCGCAGGCCAAGCCGAGTAACAGGGGCAGCCCGACGGCCAGCATCGCACGGATGCCAGATTCCACGGCCGTACGACGAAACGCCGCGGGCGTGGGCGGAAACACCATCCGCCACCAGCGCAAAATCAGCGAGGGGGGCGACGGAAGACGCGCGGGAGAACGTGCCGACAAGGTGTTGGCCAAGGTCGAGAATGAACGGCGTCAACCCCCACCCGTCCAGCAGGAGTGAAGCAGACCACACCGCGCTCGCCCTGGCAAACCAGTTTGGCGCGGCGCACGTGCTGCCAGGTCCGACACGGCACAAGCGGGAGGCTAACCTTCCAAGCCAAAGCGTTTGGGAATGTCGCGAACGGGCGTCTTTACGTAATCGTGTTTCAGGTTTCTCTGGAGCGTGCCCTGGAGTTTCGGCGACACGTTTTTCAAGATCTGCGCGTTGATCTCGGCCGGGGCGGCGAGGGACCACGAGACTGCCTCGTGTTTGGCAACCATCTCAGAGATCGTCCGACCGATCCGGTGGAAGAGCCGGGAATCGTTTTCGATCTCAAGGGTGCCACGTTCGGCCAACGAGTTGCCTTGGCCGTTGGTACCCGCATTCGGGAACGCCCCGGCTTGGTCCGTCAGTTGGTCTGCGGCGCGCTGGTGCGGTTCGTTAAATTGCACTTGGTCGGCCAAACTTGCCGTCAGGCCATGCGTAGGGCTTTTCTGGACGCTGTAAGCCTTCACGTTTCCGCGATCCGCCACGATTAAGAGGTTAGCCAACGACATAAGTGCCAGGAGATCGCGGGCCGCAGCGAAGGCGCGTGTACGGCGGATAGGGCGCTGCGCGCATCGCAAATGGCCGATGGTAAATGACAAAGCGAGAGGAAGAGCCTCTCGGCCACGACGCCTTAAGATGCCCCGCAGGTGCGTCCAGGGGAGCGCGGGCGTCCCCGCCCGTTTCAGGTCGCAGGCATCCCGGAACGATATTTCACCCTCCGGGCGGCCCGGCGGCGTCGTTCCTCGCCTTGCCCCACCGATCATTTGGCGGGGCCGCCTTCAACTGGCGGACCTCACAGCATTTCCAGCGGGTGTGGGCGGGCCGGGCGCGAGCGCGTCGCCAGCGAGATCGACATCCCAGGCGCCGGCGTTTTCGCGCACGTGTGCGACGGTCCCAGCCTTGGGAATGACGATCGTGTTTGGCTGACGCAGCAGCCAAGCCAGGGCCACCTGCGCGGGCGTGGCGCCCAGATCCTGGGCCAACGGCCGAAGTTTCGGCAGAAGCCGACCCTGCTCGACGGGTGAATAGGCCATGATCGGCAACCGGTAACGCTCGCACCAAGGCAATAGGTGATGTTCCGGCCCGCGCCGGGCGAGATTGTACAAGATTTGGTCTGTGGCCATCTCCGACGAGACTTCCCACCCCTCCTCGAGATCAGTCACGTCGAAGTTGCTGACGCCGAAGTAACGGATCTTGCCCGCGCGCTGCAGGTCGGCAAAGGCGCCGAAGGTCTCTGCCAGCGGCGTCCGGCCCCGCCAATGCAACAGGTAGAGGTCGAGGCAATCCGTCCCTAGCCGAGCCAAGCTGCGTTCGCAGGCCTGCTTGACGCCGGCCCGGGTGGCGTTGCTCGGCAGTACTTTGCTCACCAAAAACACCTTTTCCCGGCGACCCTGGATGGCCTCGCCCACGACCGTTTCGGCACCGCCGTCCGCGTACATTTCGGCGGTGTCGACCAGGGTGAGGCCAAGGTCAATGCCCACGCGCAGAGCCTCCACTTCCGCGGCGTGCCGACGACGGTCTTCGCCCATTCGCCAAGTGCCTTGGCCGAGGGACGGCACGCGTTCGCCGGAAGGAAAGGTGCGGGAGGTGTCGAGCGGCGGCATCGGAGTTGACCTGATTTTCAAAAGCCCCCATCGTCGCCGGGACCATCCCACGGGTGGAACGGCCGCAGCTCGACCGGGCGCCACACCCCATCGTTGGCAAAACGGTGATGGCGGTGCGAGCGCCGCGCGCGCGCCAATCGCCGCGACCGGTGGAGGAAAGCACGGCGCCGGTTTGGGCGATGCGTCGTCACCAAAGCACGCCTCCGGTTCGAGGAATGCCTCACGAAC
>CAXUNV010000319.1:0-5241 GCA_964252355.1 uncultured Chthoniobacterales bacterium
CGCGGCCTCTTCATCTACCTCGATGCCCAACCCGGGCGCCTCCGTCGGGAGCCAATGCCCGTTGTCCGTCCGCAACGAACTCCGCACCACGTCCCACCGCCAAGGCACGTCCGCGAGCATGTCTTCTTGGATCAGGAAGTTGGGCGTGGACAGGGCGAAATGCAGCGCGACCGCGTTCGCCACCGGCCCGAGCGGGTTATGGGGCGCAACGCCCATTTGGTAAGTCTCGGCCATCGCGGCGATTTTCTTGGCTTCGAGCAAGCCGCCGCAGTGACACAGGTCGGGCTGAATGACGTGACAAGCCCGCGTCTCAAACACCGGCCGGAACCCGTGCCGGCCGACGAGACGTTCCCCGGTGGCGACCGGGACACGCACCGCCTGGCGCACCTCCAGGAGCGCTTCCACGTTCTCCGGCGGCACCGGCTCCTCGCAGAAGAAGGGCGAAAATTCTTCGACCGCCCGGATGTACTCGATCGCCATCGCCGGATAGGTCCGGCCGTGGAAGTCGATCATCACGTCGATCCCGTCGCCCACGGCGTCACGCAACCGCCTCATCAGGGAAGCAAATTTGCGGACTTTACCGATGCCTTCCAAAGGCTCGGAGTAGGGGACGAACACCACCTTCAGCGCCGTGTAGCCGCGCCCGACGACTGCTTGCGCCAAGTCGATGAGTGGCCCGGCGTCGAAGGTCTCGTACACCGCGCGCATGTCGCCGCCGCCCAGGTGCGTGTACATGCGCACCCGGTCGCGCACCCGGCCGCCCAGCAGATCGTACACCGGCACGCCGAGGACTTTGCCGCGGATGTCCCAGAGCGCCTGCTCGATCGCCGAAAGGGCGCTCATCCCGATCACGCCCAGACGCCAGAAGGATTGTCGGTACAACTTCTGGTAAACGTGTTCGATCCTGCTCGGGTCTTCGCCGACCACCATCGGCCGGAAATCTTCGATCGCGCCGACGACGGCCCGGGTTTTCCATTCCAACGAGCCTTCACCCCAACCAAAAAGCCCGGGCTCGTTCGTCTCAACTTTGCAGAACACCCAGTTCCGCATCTCGGCGTTCACCACCAGCGCTTTGACGTCCGTGATCGTCGTCGGCATGGGCGCGAAGAGCGAAATGGGGCTATTGCAGCCCAAGGTGGCCGGCGAACGCGTACGCCAATTCCGAGTTCACCGGGGCCGGCCACTCCCCGAGTTGCGGGCCGACGGTGTGGAGGAGTTCTTTTAGGTCGTGCGAAGGCGAGGCGGCGATCAGGGTCGCGGCCCGGTCGACGAACCGGCGCGTCTCTTCGCAGAATTCTGCCACTTCCGCGCCTTGCTTCACCGGCCAATGGCAGCTCACGTACGTGCCCGGCCGGAGTTTCTCGACGAAACGGGCCGTCTGGAGGTAGGTCTCCGGGTAAAGGTAGGTCGGGCAAAGGGCCGGGCGGCCGTCGATCCCGGTGTAGAGCGCACCCTGGATGGCGTCACCGCCGTAGAGCGCGTCGTTCCGGTGGTCCCAAAGCCCGAGGTGACCTTTGGAGTGCCCGGGCAACGCCAAAATCTCCAAGTCCCAATCCGGCCCCAAGCGGAGGCGTTCCCCGCCGCGGAACGTCAGGTCCACCGGTTGCGCCTCGCCCAGGTCGCGCAAGATGCCCGCGCGCACCTCGTCGGCGTAGAACACGCCGTAGGGCCGGTAAGCGTCGTAGCGGCGCGCGAAGAGCACCGCCGGATCTTCTACCTGGTCGCGGTCCGCGTCTCCGCACGCCAAGGTCACGTCCGGCGAGAAGCGTCTGATTCCGGCATTGCCGCCGACGTGGTCGGAATCGGGATGGGTGTTGACCAGGTAACGAAGGGAGGCGACCCCAAGCTCACGCAACGCGGGCAGGATGAGGCCGTCGACGTGGTAAGAGCAACCCGAGTCGAGCAACAGGGCGCCGTACGGACCCACCAGCAACGGCAGGTAGATCGGCCGGGTGCCCACGGTGCCGTCCAACAGGTAAACGCCGTCAAAGAGCCGGATCATCGCACGAAAAACCGGTAGAGGGTCATGGACCGGTAGGTGGCGCCAGGTTCGAGCCGCGTGGAAGGGAAGTTCGGTTGGTTTGGGCTATCGGGAAAGTGTTGGGTCTCCAGGCAGACGGCGGAGAGCGGGCCGTAAATCTTGCCACCTTTGCCCTCGAGGTCATCGAGGTAGTTGCCCGTGTAAAACTGCAGGCCGGGCTCCGTCGTCAACACCTCCATGGCGCGACCGCTCCCCGGGTCGTACAACTCGGCCGCGTGCCGTGGCCCGGCCGCGCCGTCGCCGTTGAGCACGAAGTTTTCGTTGAACCGCAAGGGGTTCGCCCCGGGCTCCTGCACCGGGAGTTTCGTCCCGATCGGCACCGGCTTGCGAAAGTCGACGACGGACCCGTCGACCGGACGGATGTCGCCCGTCGGCAGTTGGTCGGCGTCGAACGGGGTGTAACGGTCGGCGTCGATTTGGAGTTCCTCGCCCATGGCGGAGCCTGAGCCTTCGCCGCCAAGGTTGAAATAGGTGTGGTGGGTCAGGTTGACCACGGTTGGTTTGTCGGTGGTCGCCCCGTACTCGATGCGCAATTCGTCCGCGTTCGTCAGCGTGTAGGTCACCTCGACGTGGAGGGTGCCGGGATAACCTTCCTCCCCGTCGGGACTCACCAACGAGAAGCGGACCGCCGGTTGGTCGGTGCTCACCACGGCGGCGCGCCAGACCTTCTTGTCGAAACCGATCCGGCCGCCGTGCAGGGAACTGGGCGGGTTGTTGATCGCCAAGTGGTAGGCTTTGCCGTCCAAAGAGAAACCGCCCCGGCCGATCCGATTGCCGTAACGGCCGATCGTCGCGCCGAAGTACGGGCTCTGGGTGAAGTACGGTTCGAGCGTGTCAAACCCAAGGGCGACGTCAGCCATGCGGCCGTGCCGATCGGGGACGATGAGGTTGATCACCGTGGCGCCGTACGTCGCCACGGAGGCGCGCAGCCCGTGCGCGTTGGTTAGGAAATAGAGTTCGACGCTTTGGCCGTCCGGAGTCCGGCCAAAGGAGCGGACTTCGACCGAACTGGGCGGGGTGGCATAGGTCAACTGGACGCACGCGCCCAGCGCAAGAAGGCAGAGGAGGGTTTTCATGGCGGGGAGGGAACGTTGCGGGTCTGGCGTCTGGCGGAGCGTTTGCTGGTTTCTAATCTCTGGTCCCTTGTCTCTGGTTGCGAAGGCGGCGCTTCCCTGCCGGGCGCTGCCCCTTTCGGCCGGTTGGGTTTTCGCCCCACCGACGCTTGCCGCGAAAACAGACCTTGGCCGATGCCTGCGTTTTTCATCCTACCTTCCGGCTTCTGGCTTCCGCTTCTCGGCTCCTAACTCCTGGGCTGCTGACCCTGCACCGCGTAGCCGCCGTCGCACCGGATGTCGGTGGCGGTAATGTTCGCGGCTTCGTCGCTGGCCAGAAACACAAACACCGCCGCAACTTCCTCGATCTCCGCGACCTTGCCGCGGGGGTGTAGCCGGTCGAAGGCGCGCCGGGCGGCGTCGGGGTCGGTGGCGTTCTCGGCCAGGAACCGGTGCAGCATCGGCGAGTTCACCGTGCCTGGCGAAACCGTGTTCACGCGGATGCCGGCCGGGGCGAGTTCGATCGCCTGACCTTTGGCCAAGGCAATCAGGGCGCCTTTGGTGGCACCGTAGACCGTGATCCCCGGATGGCCGTTGTGCCCCGTCACGCTGGCCATGTGGATGACCGAGCCTCCGCCCGCGGCCCGCAGGTACGGCAGACAGGCGCGCGTGAACAGGATGGGGGCGCGCAGGTTGACGGCAAGGACGCGATCAACCAGTTCGGGCGTGAGGTCGGCGGTTTCCGCCACGGGCATGACGGCCGCGTTGTTCACCAGGATGTCGAGACGCCCGAAACGGTCCGCCGCCGCGGCGACGAATCCTTCGATCGCCTCGGGTTGCGTCACGTCCAGCACTCGGCCGAAGGCTTCTCCCCCGGCTTTGTTTACTAAGGAGGCGGTCTCCTCCAAGAATTGGGGGTGCAGGTCGCAGAGCGCCACGGCCGCTCCCTCGCGGGCAAAGGCGAGGGCGATGCCGCGGCCGATGCCGTCACCGGCACCGGTGATGAGGGCGACTTTGTCTCGGAGTCGGGGCATGTCGGGCGGGGGTGGGTTGGCGTCAAGTCGCCGCGCGGGTTATCCTGCGCCGCGCCGCACCGCGCGGCGGCGGTTCAGGGTGTCGATGAGGACGGACAGCAGCAGGGTTGCGCCGATGACGAGCGTGTTCCAGTAAACGTCGACCCCGAGCAACGTCAGCGACCCGACGAGGATGCCCATCAACAACGACCCCAGGAAAGCGCCCAAGACCGTGCCCTCGCCGCCTTGCAGACTCGCGCCGCCAATGATGACGGCCGAGATGACTTTGAGCTCGAGGCCGGTGCCCGCCGTGACCGAGGCCGAACCGAGGCGGGCCGTCATCACGATGCCGGCAAATGCGGCCAAGAGACCGGTCAGCGTGTAATTGAAGATTTTCAGCCGGGGTACGCCGATGCCCGAGAGGACCGCCGCGCGCTCGTTCCCGCCCAGGTAATAGTTCTGACGGAAAAAGCGCGCTTTGCGCAGCAGGAGGTCGCCGACCACCACCATGGCAAGGGCGATCCAGATCGGGTTCTGCACCCCGAAGAGGTTGCCTTGGCCAAGGGCGCGAAACCCCGGGGGCAGGCCGGAGATGTTGCGACCGCGAGTCACGACGAGCAGGATGCCGCGCACGATGCTCATCATGGCCAGCGTGGTGACGAACGGGTTGATGCCGACCCGCGCGATGATCCAACCGTTGAGGAACCCGATCGCTGCACCCGTCGCTAAGCCGAGCCCCAGGGCCACGGGGACCGCCAGTCCCCCGACGAGGCTGAGAGCGGTGACGGCGCCGGCGACGGCGAACGTCGAGCCGACCGAAAGATCGAAGCCACCGCTGACCAAAAGGATCGTCATGCCGATCGCGACGATGCACTCGACGGAGACCTGCAGGAGGAGTGCCGACCAATTGCCCGGAGTCAGGAAGGTGGGCGAGGCGAACGTCATGCCGACGCACCCGACCAGGATGATGAGCAGGATGGTGAATTCCCGAAAGCCGGTGAGCCGGGCCAAGGAGGGCAGGCGCGCGCCCGGCGGGGCCGCCACCGGTTCCTTCTTGGGAAGGGCCGGGGAAGGGTGGCCAGCCGACGGTTTCACGGGACCTCCTCCGTTCCGCTTGGCTCCACCCCAGCGGCGG
>CAXUNV010000319.1:5254-5793 GCA_964252355.1 uncultured Chthoniobacterales bacterium
TGCCTTCCTCAGTCGCCTCCGCCCGGGGCACTTCGGCAACCAGGGCGCCTTTGCGCATCACCAAGATGCGGTCGCTTAACCCCAGGATTTCTTGGAGTTCGGAAGAGATGAGGAGGACCGCGCCTCCGCGGGCCGCGAGTTGCCGGAGCAGCGCGTAGATCTCCGATTTGGCGCCGACGTCGACCCCGCGGGTCGGTTCATCGGCGATCAAGACCGTCGGACGCGTTTCCATCCACATGGCCAGCAACACCTTCTGTTGATTGCCCCCGGAAAGCTGGCGCACCGGTTTGTCGACCGAAGGGGCGACGATGCCATAACGGCCTTTCGACGCGATCCCGGCGGCGCGCACGGCGCGATCCGAGACGAACCCAAACCGGTTGGCGTGCCTGGCCAGGGTGGGTGCGGCCAGGTTTTCGCGGATGGACATGTCGAGAAACAACCCGAGTTCCTTACGGTCTTCGGTCAGGTACGCCACGCCGCGGGCCGCCGCCTCACGCGGATGCTGGATCCGCACCGCCCGCCCCGCGACTCTCCAGGAA
>CAXUNV010000320.1:0-3159 GCA_964252355.1 uncultured Chthoniobacterales bacterium
GCGCGGCCCCCGCCATGCTCGACCGCACGACTGACCTGACCGAGACGTCGCTCGACGGGCTGATCGACATCCTGCGCTCGTCGGTGCCGACGATCGTCCTCGACATTCCGCATGTCTGGACGGCGTGGGCGCGCCGGATCGTCTGCACCCCCGCCTCGGACAGGCCGAACCCCTTAACCTTGCCCTGCTGGATCAACTGCTTCACCGCTCCCGCGACGTCTTCGATCGGTACGTCGGGGTCGACGCGGTGCTGGTAGAGCAGGTCGATGGTTTCGACCCGCAGGCGCTGGAGCGAGCCTTCGACGGCCTCTTTGATGTGCTCAGGCCGGCTGTTCAGGCCCGCCGCGCCCGGCCGGTGGTCGGGGCCGCTAAGGTCGAAGCCGAACTTCGTGGCGATGACCACCTGCCCACGAAAAGGGGCCAGGGCTTCGCCCACGAGCTCTTCGTTCAAGAACGGCCCGTAAACCTCGGCGGTGTCGAAGAACGTCACTCCGCGCTCCATGGCGGCGTGGAGGAGCGAGGTCATTTCCCCCTTATCTTTGGGTGGGCCGTAGGAAAAGCTCATGCCCATGCAGCCGAGCCCGACGGCGGAAACCTCCAGGTCACTGTTGCCAAGTTTGCGCTTTTGCATTTTTCAGTTTTTGCCATGCGCCTGCCCGATGCAGGCGTGGCGAAAGCATCGGCCATGAGCGGCGACCCTTCTCCCGCGATCGTGCGCGGCCTGTCGCGTTCTTGCGGTAAAAGAGGGGGTCCGCCACCCGCTTACAAAGCGTTGCGAAAATCGGTCGGCGTTACGCCAACCACGCGCCGGAAAACCTGGGCGAAATGGCTCGGGCTGGTGTAGCCGACCTCCAGCGCGATCTCGATCAGGCTGCGGGAGGTTTCGCGGATCAGCTGCTGGGCGCGGGTGATCCGCTCCCGGGTGACGAACTGCAGCGGCGACATCCCCGTCGCCTGCTTGAAGACGCGGCAGAAGTGAAAGGGACTGAGCGCGACGGAGTCGGCCAACGCCTCCACCGAGATCTCCTCGGCGAGCCGCTCGCGCACATAGTCTTCCACCGCGCGAAGCTGCCGGATGGGCAGCCCGCGATGAAAATCGGGCTTCTCCGGGGCCGCGTCCGTGTACCGCTCAACCAAGTAGGCCGCGAGAAGTTGGGTCAGCGCAGCCACGCTTTCCGACTTCCCCGGCACCCGCGCCGACAGCATCTCGGCGCAGGCAAAGCAGAGGTGTGCGAGGGCGGGATCGCGTCCAAAAAAGTCGACCACTTCCACCTCGTCAGCTTTGCCCGGATGAACCGCCTCCAAGGCGGCGAGGAACGGGTCCAAGGCCAAATGAAGGGCGATGCTGTCGAACCCTTCCCCGGCCGGCGAATGCCAGCGCAGTTCGTAAGGGGTCCTTGACCGGGTGACGAAGAGGTCGCCTCGCCGCAGCTGCCGCGTCACCCACGCCCCACCGACCTCGCGCTCCTGCAACTCCGCCGAGCCTCCCACCACGCAGGAGACCAACGGCTCGGCGGTGGCCGGCACGAGGAAGCGGTCGACCACGCGCGGGAAGCGAAAGCGCCGCACAAACAGCCCGGGCCATTGCAGGGCCGCGCTGTCGGCCACCACCTCGCCATGGGTGTAGCGGGGAAAGGCGGCCGCGGTCGTTCGATCGGGGGTGTTCACCAGAGGTAGTGAAGCCCTGTTGGAAAGGGTAGCAACTGCCACCGGTTGTCGACTCGTCCGACACGGGAGTGGCTTTTGGGTAGCACCTTTCGACGGAGATTTAGCCAAGCCTGACGAAGAGATGCGGCACCATCCTGGCTTCGTCGTTTCCTTACCGCAGAAACTTCTTTGCTAGGCAAACCATTCTGAATCCATCCCGTTCCCATGGACAGACGACCCACGACTACGTGGGAAGTTTTCCATTCCCCGGCCGCCATCCTTCACTTGGCAGGGACGGCGTGCTTGAACGGCGGTGACGCACCTTGGAGGCGCATCGCCATGGCTGCCGCGCAGAGCACAACGGACGCACTGGCAAGAAAGACGGCTGCCAAGCCAGCCCCGTTCGCGACTAGCCCCAGGGCCGGGCTGGCGAACCCCAGCGACAGGTCAAGGAAGGCGGTGAAGGCGCCCATGGCCAGACCGCGACTCTCGGGGGGCGCCCGACGGATCGCTTCCACGCCAAAGCTAGGGTAAACGAGCGAGTAGCCAAATCCGGCGAGCGCGACCCCGAACAACGCCAGCGCGGGCCAAGGCGCTAACCAAATCAGAGCCAGTCCAACCGCTTCAACCACAACGCAAGCGGACGCGACCCGGGCACCGCCAACCTGGTCCGGCAGGTGCCCGAAAAGGACGCGCCCAATGATGAAGGCGAGGCTCAGAAAGGTGAGCGCGAGCCAAGCCTGACCCCACCCGTGCTGTGCAAAGAGGAGCACGAGGAAGGTGGTAATGGCGCCGAAACCAACGCCACTGATCGCCAAGCCGAGACCGGGCAGCCAAACGGCACCGAGCACCCTGGCGAAGGCAGGACGGGCGGCGGTCGACGCGGAGGTGGGGCGAAGCGGCGCGACGAGCAACAGGGTGGCGAGCGGGATCAGCGTCGCCGCGAGCGCGATCGCGGCGAAACCATGGCTGGCGTAAAGACCGGTGCCGGCCGGCGCGCCGGCGGCAAACGCGGCGTAAAGTGCCATCCCGACCCAAGACATGGTCTTGCCCGTGTTCTGAGGCCCGATGAGTGCCAGCCCACGGCTGAGCGCTCCGGTGATGATAGAGCTTTCGGCGACGCCGAGCAGCACCCTGCCGCCGAGCAGGATCGCGACCGAAACCTCGGGCTTGCCGACGAACCGGAGCGACAGCAGGTGAAGCAACCCGGAAGCGACCGCGATCAGCAGTCCGACAACCACGGCGCGCTTGGCGCCCCGGCTGTCGGCGTAATAGCCGGCCCACGGCCGCGAGAAGAATGCGGCCGCGAACTGGCTGCCGGCGACCAGCCCGACCACGAACGTGCTCAGGCCCAAGCGTTCGTGCACATACAGCGGGAGCACCGGCATCGCCAGCCCGATGACGAGGTAGGCGACAAAGACCACCGCGATGGTCGGCAGCAGCGTCGCGAGCACGGATCGCCCCGGCGCGGGTCGTCGAAGCACGTTAGTGGACATCGGCATTTCCCGACCC
>CAXUNV010000320.1:3169-5787 GCA_964252355.1 uncultured Chthoniobacterales bacterium
GCCTTTCCGCCGAACCACGGCGCTTTGCAGCCTACGCGCAGACCGCACCTCGCGGGTGGCAAGCATGGTCATTTCGCCTTCGTACCGAGGAAAATGGGGATCGTCTCGACGAGTTCCAACGACTTAACCATCTCCTGGGTGGCGGCTTGGTATTGCTTGAAGTGAGGCGATTCCACGTGCGCCTGGTAAGCCGCTGCATCCGCGTAAATCTCAAAAACCAAGATGTGGCTGGGGTCATCCTTCTCAGCGACCGCATGCAACGCCAGGACTCCTGGCTCGACGCGCACCGAGGTTTCGATTTCCTCCTTCAGCGCCGCTTGGTAGTTTTCCAGCTGAACGGGATAGATCTGGATCCTGGCCAGCCGCACGATCCGGCTGGGCGCCTCTTCGGCAAGGGCGCCGCCCGGCAAGGAAAAGGTCAGCACAGATGCGCCAAGGGTTAAAAGCTGTTTAGGGTTCATGCTGTCCTCCGGCGTGTGCCTTTGGCGAAGGCTGGTCCGTCCGCGTGAGGAAGACGACGTCACCGAGCCGGACTGCCGCGTCCAAGCCGCCCTCGCGTCGCGCCCACCCGCCGTCCGCGGTCACGATTTGAGTTTTCTGGGGTCTTTATCTTCGCTCCGAGACGCGCGGTCAGGGCTGCGGCTTGCAGACTTCTTTCGCGATCGTGACGGCGCTCATCGCCCTGGGCCACCCGCAGTAGAAGGCCAAATGGGTGATGGCCTCGACGAGTTCGGCCTCCGTGAGCCCGTTCTCCTTGGCCCTCTTCAGATGGAAGGAGAGCTGCTCGGTGTTGCCGCCGGCGATGAGCGCGGCGACGGTGACCAAGCTGCGGTCGCGCTTCGAGAGCTCGGGGCGCTCCCAGACGTCGCCAAACAGGACGTCGTCGGTGAGTTGCACCAGCTTGGGGGAAAAGTCGCCGAAGGTTTTTTTGATGGTGGACGGTTCTTTGTTCATGTCGTTTGCTCCTCTGGCGGACGGACCCTGGCCGTACGGCTCGGCGGGAATGGCGATGTTTTCGTAGAACTTCCGACTTTTCCCAGCGGCAATCACTCGCGCCCGTAAGGAAATCCACTTTACCAGCCGGGTGATCGCTCGTCCTCCTTGCTTCGGGGTCGGGCGAGCTTAGCCCGCGCGGCGTGGTGGTGGCAGGCAATGTTGCTGGACCTGTTCCGAATTCGCTTGAAGCGGCCGCCCAAGACGCGGGCCGAACTCGTGGTGGGCCAGCGTCCGCCCGGGCGGGGTGGCGCGACCTTGCCAGAAGAGCCATGCAAACCGGTCCGTCTTTTCTGAACCCTCCGCGCCGCGACCATGGCGGTTGGGTCTGTGGCATCGTGGCGGCGCTCGGTTTTGGCCTTTTTGCCCTGGGTGGCGGGTCCTTGGAGACGACCGCCCGCGCCGCGGCCGGGCCGCCGGTAGCCAAGACCAACGGACACGGCGTTTCCGTCCAAGTCACCGGCTTGACGCTGAAGGAAGACCACGCCGAGGTCGGTGTGAACATCCTCAACGGTTCGCTCGTCCCGATCCGCTTCGGGCCGGACGACCAGCAGGGCTGCCGGCTGGTTGATGCCACCGGGACCGCGCTGCCGTTGCGCTTCCCGGCAGGCGAGGGGCAGATCCAGCTTCCCGCCGGCCAGAGCCTGAACGGCACGCTGTACTTCGTCGGCTTTGCCATGACCGCGACGCCGCCGTTCCGCCTGGAGCTCAACGCTACCGGCCAGGAGGACGACGAACAGGCGCCGCGCTTTGCCTTTGCAGGGCTGACCGCCAGCGGCGGCCGCGCCGGCACTGGCATCGGCGCTGCCCTGCCCACCACCCGCACCAACGGCCATGGCGTCAGCGTGCGGGTCAAAGCGGTGCGTGTGACCGACCGTGGCGTGGAAATCGAAGTCGCCGTGCTTAACGGCTCGCGCATCGCCGTGCGCTTTGGCCCGAACGACGAAAAGAACTGTTACGTCAAAGATCCCACCGGCAACCTCTACCTCCTCTCGTTTCCCAACGGCGAGTCCCTGATCCAAGTCCTACCCGGCGGAAACGTCAGCGGCACCCTGAACTTCGGCGGCCAGCCACCCCCTGACCTGCGCAGCGTGACCCTCGAACTGAATGCCAAACACGGCGCCGACGAGGAAGACTTTCCTGGCTTCACCTTCACCGACTTGCCCGTGGGCACCGCCGCCGCCACCCCGGCCAGCGGCGGCAACCGCAGTTCGCTGAAGTCGAATCGACCCCGCGCGGGGGTGGCAAGCTCCAGAGCCTGGGGTGCAACCCATGGGCGCTGAGTCAAATCCCGAAACCCGCCCGGAAGCGCGGGAGGGCGGCGCCGCCGCCCAGGGGAGCGCGGGCGTCCCGCCCGTTTCCGGCCGCAACCGCCCCTTGAGTTGACGCTCGTGGGGTGGAACCCCGGGTCTGCTACCACGGAGGGGAGAGTCCTGAAAGGGCGAGGCAAATCGAGTCGAGCCCGTCGGCCACGGTTGTGCCGCCCTTTCAGGGCTAACCCGTCTTGACGGCCTGACCTGGGGCTGCGCCCCAGGCTAGGTATCTGGCCGCCGCTTCGCGGCTCCGGGCGGGCTTCGCCCCAGTCTTCGATTCCCTCCACCCCTTCCCGGTGCAAAGCCCGGCGC
>CAXUNV010000321.1:0-3544 GCA_964252355.1 uncultured Chthoniobacterales bacterium
CAGTACAGCTGGCCGGACAAATTGCCGCCCGATACCACGGAGCTGATGACCACGCCCCCGCTGACCCCTCACGGCCAGCCCGTGCCCGGGTATCCGGACGGCGCCCCGGCAAGCTCCGCCGACATCTTTGAGTTCACCCCCGAAATGGTCAGCAAACTGAAGGCCGGCAACTTCAAAGCCGCCATCGTCATGCAGACCATGGACGCGGGCTGGTGCACGCTTCAGGTCAAAGGCATCACCACCACCCTTGAACAGTTCGGCGTGAAGGTAATCGCCACGACCGATGGCCAGTTCCAACCCGGCAAACAGATCAGCGACCTCGAAAAAGTCGTGGCGCTGAAACCGGACGTGATCTTTTCCGTCCCGATCGATCCGAAAGCCGAGTCGACCGCCTATAAAACTGCGGCCGCCGCCGGCATCAAAATGGTGTTCATGGACAATGTCCCCACCGACATGACCCCCGCCAAGGATTACGTGTCGGTGACGGCCGCCGACAACGAGCAAAACGGCTTCTATGCGGGGACGGAGTTGGCGAAGGCGATCGGCGGCAAAGGCGAGGTCGGGGTGGTGACGTTCGTCTACGATTACTACTACACCGTCACGGCCCGGAAACAGGGCGCGCTCCGCGCCTTCGCCCAGTTTCCCGACATCAAGGTCGTGGAGGTCGGCACCTTTGCCACACCGGAGAAAGCCTACGGTTTGACTACCGCGATGCTCACGGCTCACCCCAATCTGAAGGGCATCTTTGCGGCCTGGGATACCCCGGCCCACCAAGTCGTGGCGGCTGCCAAGGCGCTTGGCAAGAACATCGTGGTCACCACCAACGACCTCGCCCTGGACGGCGCCGTGAGCGTGGCCCGTGGCGAGTTCTTGGCGATCGGCGCCCAGCGTCCCTACGACCAGGGAGTGGCCGAGGCCAAATCGGCGGCGTACGCCCTGCTCGGCAAGGAAGTTCCTCCCTACATCGAGGTGCCGACGTTGCGCGTGCGGAAGATCAACGTCCTGAGCGCGCTCAAGGAGGTCACCAAAGAAGAGCCTCCCGCTTCCCTGCTTAAGTTGGCCGCTGGCCAGTGTTTCTGAGCGGGGCCGTTCACGTTCTCTCTGCGGATGGACCCTCTTTCCCCTGCCGGCTCGCCCGTCGCCGACCCGCCGGGCGTCGCCCCAAGCGCCGCCGTTGCCGACCTTCTCCGTATGGAAGGGATCAGCAAAAGCTTCGGCGCGAACCGGGTCCTCAACGGCGTCGACTTTCGGCTCGCGGCCGGGGAGGTTCACGCCTTGTTGGGAGAAAACGGGGCGGGCAAAAGTACCCTCATGAAGATCCTGATGGGGATTTATCCGGCGGATGCCGGCCGCATCCTTTTTGCCGGAGAAGACATCACCTCCGGCTCCGTGCGCGACCACCTCCATTCCGGAATCGCCATGATCTTTCAAGAACTCAGCCTGCTGCCGAACACGACGGTTGCCCTCAACCTGTTTGCGGGACGCGAGCCGCGCTTACCGGGTTGGCGCGTGGATTACCGACGCGTGCAGCGGGAGGCCCAAGCGGCCATTGACCGCTTCGGGTTCGCCCTGCGGGCAGGTGACCGCGTCCGGGACCTGCCGTTTGCCAAACGGCAGTTGGTCGAAATTCTCAAGACCTTGTCACGCGGGGCCCGCATCCTGATCATGGACGAGCCGACTTCCTCTTTGAGTGCGCACGAGGAAGAAAAACTCTTCGCCATCATCAACGACCTCAAGGCGCTTGGCATCGGCGTCATCTACATCAGCCACCGTCTCGCCGAGATCTTCCGGATCGCCAACCGGATCAGCATCGTCAAGGACGGCAACATCATCGGGCCATTTTCCCCCAGAGAAATCAGCGGTCGGCAGGTCGCCTCGTTGATGTCGAGAACGGCCCCTAGCGAACTTTCCGTCGGCGACCTCGTGGCACCTCCGGAGAAACGGCACGGTCGCGACGAGTTGGCCCTGGGCGTCCGTGCTTTCTCGACCGACCGCAAACTCCGCGACGTCACGTTTGCGGTCGGCCGCGGCGAGATCGTGGGGTTGGCCGGCTTGGTCGGCAGCGGCCGGTCAACCTTGGCGAAAGGGCTTTTCGGGTTACTGCGTGACGCTCGGGGCGAGCTCACGATTGCCGGACGGCGGGCGATGGTGCGCTCGCCCCAAGACGCCTTGAGGCACGGCGTCGGCTTTGTGCCGGAAGACCGCCGGTTGGAGGGTTTGATCGTGGATCACTCCGTCCAAACGAACTTGGCCCTGCCTAACCTTCGCCGGCTGTTGGTGGGGGGCTGGGCTGGGGTGATCTCCGGCCGGCGTGCGCAAGAACTCTACGAGCGGTTTCGGACGCGACTGCAGATCGTTTCCCAACATCCTTCACAACCGGCCAAAGAGTTGAGCGGGGGAAACCAACAAAAGATTGTGTTCGCCAAGTGGCTCGCCACGGATCCGACGCTGCTGATTTTGGACGAACCGACCGCGGGCGTGGACGTGCACGCCAAGGCCGAAATGCGGCAACTGATCCAAGAAGTCGCCCGCCAAGGGGTCGGGGTTCTTTTGATCTCCTCCGAACTGGATGAGGTCATCGCGACGGCCGACCGCATTTTGTTGATGGTGGACGGCACCGTCCGGGAGGAGGGGAGTCGTTTCGCCAACGAAGCCGAACTTCGGAGCGCGCTGCAAGAACGGCTCGGCGCCGAAGCGAGCCCGTGCCGGCCATGAGTTCCGCGTTGCATACCGGTCAGGATACTTGGCGGGTTGGGTTCGTCAGGTGGTTACGCGCCCACCTGACCTACGTCATCTTCGGGCTGATCACCCTCCTTTTCCTGGTCGTGGCGCCAAATTTTGCGACCTTGGGCGCCGCCACCTCCATCCTGCGGGTCACGGCGCTGGTCAGCATCATGGCCGTTGGGTCGACCTTTGTCATCATCTGCGGAGAGATCGACCTTTCCGTCGGCTCGCTGGCCAGTTTTGCGGGGATGATCGCTTCGATCCTCATCGACCGCGGCACGCCCGCACCGCTCGCTGCCGCCCTTGTGCTCTTGCTTGGTGCCGCCCTTGGCTGCATCAACGGCCTGCTCGTCACCGGGCTCCGCATTCCATCGTTCCTGGTCACCCTAGGCATGTTGAGCGTGCTTTCAGGGCTGGCACTCACCGTGACCAACACGCTGCCCGTTTCCATCCTCGACGACGGCTTCAACGCCTTCTTCTGGAACGGCCAAGTCGCTGGCCTGCCCGTGCCGGTCGCGTTCACGCTGGTGGTTGCCGCCGTGGGGTTCTATTTGTTACACCTCTCGAGCTTCGGGCGTCAGGTCTATGCCACCGGCGGCAATTTGGTCGCCGCACAATTCTCCGGCGTGCGGACAACCCCGGTGAAGGTGACGGCGTTCATGTTAAGCAGCCTTACCGCGACGCTCGCGGGTCTGATGCTGGCGGCCCGCAGTTCGGGAGGAAACCCGACGTTGGGCGAAGGGTTGGAACTCGACGTGATCGCCGCCGTCATCGTCGGCGGGGCCAGCCTCTTCGGCGGGCACGGCGGCGTGCTTGGTTG
>CAXUNV010000321.1:3554-5787 GCA_964252355.1 uncultured Chthoniobacterales bacterium
TCATTGGCATCGTCCAATTTGGGCTGCTGACCATGGGCTACACCACCAGCATCCAAACGGTCATCAAAGGCGTGATCATCGTCGCGGCAGTCTCCCTCAACCGGCGGTAGGCGGGCGGCCCGGGCGGGATCCCGCAACGACAAAGCGAGAATGCGCGGATGGCTCCATTGATTGGAACGACGTCCCCCCGTTGAGGGGGGTCAACCCGCGCTCCGGCGCAAAAGAGCGCTTGCGGCGCTCAAACGATTGGAATTGACTGGCGGACAGGCCGATCGCCGGCCCCGCGCCGGTGCACCGGGTTTCCCCATCCCTCAAACTCCCTTCCCGGAAAGTCATCAAGGATGAAAACCAGCAACCTCCCGAGCCTCTTGGGGTTGGTCGCGACCCTCTTCGCGCTACCTGCCCCCTCAGCCCTCCTCGCGGCTGATCCCGTCACACCTGCGGCGGGCGTCGCCCTCAACGTCGTTCCCAAGGCGGACTCCACCGAAACCGCTCTAGCCCAAGCCAAACGGACGCAGTTCGCCCAGCGGGTGCGTCAGGAAACCAGGTTTGCTTGGCGCAACTATGTCCGGTACGCCCTCGGCTTCGACCAGCTCAACCCGGTCAGCCGGGCGGGTAGCAATCTTTACACCGGCTCGCTCCTCGTCACCCCCGTTGACGCCCTCGACACCTTCCTGCTCGAAGGGTTGCAGCCCGAAGCGACCGAAGCGCTGAACCTGATCAAAACGAGCCTCAACTTCGATCAAGACATCTCGGTCAGTCTCTTCGAAATCAACATCCGCGTCTTGGGCGGCCTCCTCTCGGCTTACGAAAGGACGGGCGACACCCAACTCCTCTCGCTCGCCCAAGACCTCGGCAACCGGTTCCTCCCGGCGTTCAACACGCCCACCGGGATGCCTTACCGGTTTGTAAACCTGCGCACCGGTGCGGTCTCTGATCCCAACAGCAATCCGGCCGAAATCGGCACCTTGATCCTCGAGTTTGGCACGCTGAGCAAATTGACGGGTGACAACCGGTACTACGACGCCGCCAAGAAGGCCCTCCTCGCCCTCTACTCGCGGACGACCCCCATCGGTTTGGTGGGCGGCGGCCTTAACGTGGTGACCGGCCAATACACCAACACGACCGCGAGCATCAGCGGCGGCATCGACTCCTACTACGAATACCTCTGGAAAGGTTACCTCCTCTTCGGCGGCGCCGCCCAGCTCGTGGCTTGGGAGCGGTCGATCGCCGGGATCAACACGTACCTGCGTGACCGCGTTCGCAACGGGGAACTCTGGTACGGTCAGGCCGATGCCGTCACCGGCCAACGCACGGGCACCTTCTACGGCGCGCTCGACGCATTCTTCGCCGGGTTACTCGCCCTCTCTGGCGACCTGCCAAGCGCGGTGCAGCTCAACGCTTCAAACGTGAAGATGTGGAACCTGAACCGGATCGAACCCGAACGGCTCGATTACTCCACGCTGACAGTCACCGACCCAGCGTACATTTTGCGGCCGGAAATCGTCGAGTCGACTTGGTACCTCCGCTACTTCACGGGGGACCAAACCTACACGCAACAGGGCGAGAACTTCTTTAACGATTTTGTGAACGCCTGCAAAACCCCCACCGGTTACACCCGGCTGAACAGCGTGATCACCAAAGAAAAAGGGGACCAGCAGGACAGTTTTCTCTTTGCCGAAGTCTTCAAGTATTACTACCTGCTCGCTTTGCCCAACAGCGCGCTCGACCTAAACCAATACGTGTTGACCACCGAAGCGCACCCACTCCGTCGCTTGGGCCCGGTCACCCCATAGCAAATCCCGAGCGAACGTTACGTCCCGACTTAGAAGGGCGAAGGACCTCAGCCCAGTCTCGCGGTCGCGGGACTGGGAGCGGGTTTGATGAACGGGAGCCTGAAAGCCCCCCGCAACGCTGCGCAAAACGAGCCGCTTTCCCAAGCCACGCGCCTAGGCGACGCTGGTGAGCTCTCCCCAACCTTCGTCGGCCGTGAACTGCCCCTAACCTTTTCGGGGTCACCAAGCAGAGATTGAACGCAGCCTGTGCCGGTCCAGGAATCATCTGAGGCAACGGTTAAGACAAGGGTTACCGGCAGTTAGGCCAATAGAGATCGGCCACCTGAAAACCCGAGCTTTATTGCCAGCGCAACCCGGTTGGGGCATGCAACGGAACGCTTGCCCATGAACCTACCACAACCCCTGGGAATCCGGCTCCCCTCCCCGACCTACACGCC
>CAXUNV010000322.1:0-1924 GCA_964252355.1 uncultured Chthoniobacterales bacterium
CCGGCTTCCGCGATCTCCTCGGGCTTGCAGATGCGGCCCAAGCTGGCGAGCTGCTTTTGGGGCTCCGCCATCGGCCCATCGGCGGGGTTAAGCTCCGTGTCCACCGGCCCAGGTTGAACGGAGTTGACCGTGACGCCGGTCGCGCCCAGGTCGCGTGACCAGCCACGCGTGAGGCCGTTGACGGCGAACTTGGTGCCGCAGTAAAGCGCCATGCCGGGCATGGGGACGCGCTCGCCGAGTCCTGAACCGATGTTGATGATGCGGCCCCAACCGGTTTTGGCCATGCGGCGGGCGGCCTCGCGCGACAATTGAAAAACGGCGCGCACGTTGAGGTTGAACTGGGCGTCGAACGCTTCGTCGGTCGCGTCGGTCAGCGAACCAAACACGCCGGTGCCGGCATTGTTGACGAGCACGTCCAAACGCCCGGCGAACCGGTCACCGAACGCCCTGTCAATTTGTCCGATCAGCGCTGCCGGACCGTCGTGGGAGGTGAGGTCCGCGCCCACGGACTCCGCTTCGCCCCCGGCCCGTTTGATCTCGTCGACGACCGCGTCGGCCCGTCCGCGGCTGGAACCGTAATGGACGAGCACGGCCGCGCCGTCCGCGGCGAGGCGCCGTGCGATGGCGGCACCGATGCCGCGCGAGGAGCCGGTGACGAGGGCGAATTTTCCTTCGAGTGGGTGATTCATGGTTTTTTGCTTAGAAGTTCCGGTCTGGCGAGCCGCGGCGGTGACGCTCGTCTTTTTGTGCAGGGCTCAAGCGAACTCACGTCGCACAAAGTCCCGCCAAGTGCACGGGGCTCGCCCGGTGATGGTTTGAAAGTTGTCGAACGTGCGGTCGGCTTCCGGGATGGCGCCGGCAGCGTTGAGCTGCAGTTGGTGATGAACGCGCCCCAAGTAAGCGGGGTCGCCACCGGCGCGGAGCGCCTCCGCCAGAAACTCGTCGGGCGCGCGTTCCACCACGCGGACAGGCCGGCGCCGCACCTCCGACACAAAGGTGGCGATTTCGGCAAAACTCTTCGCGTCGTAGCCGAGCGGGTACGTTTGACCCGCATGGGTGCCCGGATCTTGCAAGCAGGCTGCCGCCGCGCGCGCCAAGTCCTCGCCGTCCACCCAACTCCAGCGGGTGTTCTTCCCGATGTAGCAGGTCAACTCGTCGCCCCGGAGCCAGCCGAACCCGGTCAGGTTCTGCATGAAGCTTTCCGGCCGCAGGTGCGTGAAGGAAAAGCCGAGCCGCTCGATGTAAGCTTCCACAAATTGGTGCCACCCCCAGTGGGCCACCTCGTTGGTGGGCGCGCCTGAAGCACCGACGTGAACGATGTAGCCGACGCCGGCGGTTTTTGCGGCATCCAAGAAACGTTTGCTTTGCCGGAGCATGTCGACGCTGTAGCCGGTGAGGAGGAGCGCACGGTCGGCTCCGGCCAACGCCGGCGCGAGCGTTTCGGGGCGGTCCAGGTCGAGGGGAACGATCTCGGCGCCGGCTTGGCGGAGGGCGACGGCCTTGTCGGCAGTCGGGGTACGTGTGGCGGCGCGTACCTGCACGCCCTGATCGGCCGCTAAGAGGCGGGCCACCACACCACCCACCGTGCCGGTGGCACCCGTGACCAGGACGGTTGGCGGGTTCATACAAAACGGTTGCTCTGCGAGGCACACGTTAGGCCGTCAGCGGCCGGCGTCGCCTCCGCCGGAAGGGTGGAGTTGGGATCGGCCGATAGGCGCGCGGGCATGCGAGTGACGGAAGAAGGACGGCGGATCGCGATGGGAAGCTCGACAGGACGAATCGAGCTCGTACGTGGGACCGCCGAATTTGAATGGAGGTGGTGCGTGCCGGAGGGGCGGTTAGCGGCCCACGTGCGGCACATCACCGGGCGGCTCCGCCGGGGACCAAGGGGAGGGCGGGGGGGTCGCCGGGCCCCGGCCGGGGG
>CAXUNV010000322.1:1934-5763 GCA_964252355.1 uncultured Chthoniobacterales bacterium
ATGACGGGCGGGACGCCCGCGCTCCCCTGGGGCTGGCCCCTGCTTCCCGCTTTGCCCTTTGGCCTGCGTATAGCGCCCAGTGGGCGGCAGTTCGCCTGTCCCCCTTGCGGTTTGTCATTTGCCGTCTATCCTCCGCGCAACGCTCGACGGCTGGGTACGATGGTTCCCCCCAGGACCCTTCACCGGTCGTCTTCCCATTTTCCTTCTGCCGTCCCCGTCCGCGTGAGCGAACCCAAGCCGCCGCTGTTACCTCCTCGCGTGTTCCACTTGGCGGAAGCCGTGAACTGGCCATCGATCCAAGAGCACGGGCTGCTCAGCACGCGACGGCTCGTGGAGCGGGCGGGGCTCGACCCAAACCTTCTAAGCCGACACCGTCCCCGGTCGGTGACGCTGACCGACGGCACCCTCATCCGCGACCAAGCGCCGATGCCTCCGGCCGCTTTGGCGCGCTGCTTAGCGGGGGAACTTACGCCTGGCGAGTGGTACGCCCTGCTCAACGCCCGCGTCTTTTTCTGGTGCGACCCGGCGCGACTGGAGCGTCAGAGGCGCGCGTGCGCGCCGCGGTCGCAAGTCGTCTTGATTATTGACACGGCGCGCTTGCTCGCGCGGTACGGCGACCGAACCTCGCTGACCCCCATCAACACGGGTTACGCCCTGCGCCAAGCCGCGCAGCGGGGGGCAACCACCTTCGTCCCCTACCACGAATGGCTCCGATCCAGTTGGGCCAGCGAAGCGGTCGGGTTGGCCCTGGACAAGGTGCGGGTGCGTACCCACCCGCCGGCGGAACTGACGGTTACGGACGCCGTCCCCGACGCGATGGACCTTGTGGTGGCGGTCCACCGCAGATGAGGAAAGCGGCTGCGCGGCCCTTAGGACCGCCGGGTTTTCCGGCCGACGAAGGCGCCGGCGACCGTGCCCAGGCCGAGGGCGGCGAGCGTCCAACCGACGGAGCGGAGCTGCTTCGGCAACGGATCGGGTGGCGCCGGTGGTAGGTAAACCACCCCGTTTTCGTCCGTTCTCGCGGGTTCGTGCGCGTAGCGACCATGGGCCGGGCCTTGGCACCGGGCAGCAAAATCGGCCAGTCGGTCCGCCCATTCCCCACCTTGCACCGGCAGCCCGTGACCGCTGGCGACCGTCACTGGCCTCAGGCGGGCTAGGCATTCGACGGAGGCGCGTGCCGCCGTCCAGTCACAAGTGATGGGCGTCGGGGGTCGGGAGAGCTGGCGACGGCGGGTCAGCACGGCCACCAGCGAATCCGGGTTGACGGTGAGCAGGGCATCCGCCGCCAAGAGGGTGCGGTCGCTTTCCCGCCAGAGGGAGACGTGACCCGGCGCGTGGCCCGGGGTGCGGAGCCAACGCCAACCGGGCGCGTGCGGCACCGTGCCGTCGGCAGGCAAGGACCGGAAGTCGAGGCCCGACAAGTCGATGGGTCGGCTGGGCAAGAGGCGCACCATGAGTGCCATGAAGCCGCCGACCGTGGGGTCGGGCGGTGGGTAGGTCGCGCCGCGTCCGTCGAGGAAGGGCCGCTCCAAATCATGCAGGTAGACGGGCAGGTTGCCCCACCCCTCGGCAGCAGCCCGCACACTGCCGGCATGGTCGGTGTGACCGTGGGTCAGCAAGATGGCCCCAGGCCGTTCGCGGTCAGGTCCAAAGCGGGCGCGGGCAGCGGCGCGGATTTTTTGGGCATTGCCGGCCAAGCCGGTGTCCACCAGCAACCACGGCCCGTCCCCTGCCGGCTCGCCCAACAGGTAGGCATTGGCGATGCCCAAGGCGAGGCGCGCGACGCCGGGCGCGACCGGTTCAACGGCGGGAGGCTTTTCGTGCATGCCGCCAAACAGAGCGGACGTGGTGAGACATCGCAACCAGTGGACGGCGGCGCGGCGAATCGCTCCTGCCGCCTAGCTGGCCTAAAGGCAGGTAAGGCAAGGCGAGGTCAACCTAACCCGCCGCCAGATCGGCCCTCCCGGATTTGGAGCGCCTCCGCCCACGTAAAAGGACCGTTAAAAAACCTCTTCGCCGGCGTGATGGAAACCGGAATCTCCACGGATGGTCCGGAGCCGGCGCCGCACGCCGAGCCGCGAACGGGGCCCGCTCACCAAGTCGGTCAACACGCCGGCCCCGGCGGAAACCGTGGCACCGGCCGCCAAGCACATCATGCCCAAGGCGGCGGCGTTGCGTTTGCGATCGTCCATCTTTCCCGCCAAAAGCAACCCCAACCCGCAGCCCACGGCCGCCTGGGACAACGTCAGCAAAGCGGCCGAGGTGAAGGAGAGGGCGACGGGTCTGGGCGGTTCGAAAGCCATAAGGCGGCAAAGAGAAGCATACTCTCAGCCCGGTTCTCTCCCGTCAATCCCCCTTGGGTCGCACGCGGTGGCAGCGCCGCCCGGCCACCCCTTCCGCCAAGAGGAAACCCTCGACACTTGCGGGGCAGCGGGCACGATGGTACGCGCTCTAGGCGTTCGCTCGGCCCAACTTCCCATGTCTAACCCTTTGTACGCCCTCGTCCTTGCCGGCGGCAGCGGCACGCGTTTTTGGCCGTTGAGTCGTCGTACGACGCCGAAGCAGCTGCTGCGTCTTTTCAGCGAAGAGACCCTGCTTGCCGAAACCGTGAGGCGCTTGGACGGCTTGGTGCCTCCAGACCAGGTCCTGGTTTTGACCAACCGGGAACAGGAAGCGGCCGTGCGCGCCGCCTTGCCTGATCACCCGCCGGAAAACATCTTCAGTGAACCCGCCAAGCGCGACACGGCTGCGGCCATCGCGCTCGGGGTAGGTTTGGTGGCCGCGCGCAACGCGGATGCCACCATGGCGGTGCTGCCCGCCGACGCACGCATCGCGGACCGGCAGGCGTTCCAAAACGATCTGCGGGTCGCCGCCGAAGCCGCGGAAACCAAGGGGGATTTGGTCACCATCGGCATCACGCCCACCTGGGCGTGCCCGGGGTTTGGTTACATCGAAAAAGGCGACCCGTTGCCCGGCAAAGTGCCCGACCTTTACCAAGTGGCGCGGTTCCGCGAAAAGCCCAACCCGGACCTTGCGGAAAGTTTCTTCCGTAGCGGCAACTTTTTCTGGAACGCTGGAATCTTCATCTGGACCGTCCGCGTCATCCTCAACGAATTCAACCGTCACGCGGCCGACTTGGGCGAGTTCGTCGCCGCCATCCGTCACACCCGCAGCCTGCAGAACTTGGTGGAGGAACGTTTCCCGACCTTGCGCAAAATCTCGGTAGATTACGCGATTTTAGAAAAGTCGAGCCGCGTGGCGGTGAAGGCGGCCACTTTCGACTGGGACGACGTCGGCAGCTGGACGGCCCTGGGCAAATACCTCGACCAGAAAGGAGGCGGCAACGCTGCCAACTGCTCGCTGACGGTCGACGAATCGGCCAACAACATCGTTTTCTCGGACGGCAAGCTCCACGTGGCGCTGCTGGGCGTGAACGACTTAGTGGTGGTGCAGACTGGGGACGCCCTCTTGGTGTGCAACCGGCACGAAGTGGAGAACGTGAAGCGCTTGGTCGGCAACTTGCCCGGCCACCTGCAGTGACGTGAACCGGATGCTCGGCATCGACTACGGCGAAGCCCGGATCGGCTTGGCCGTGTCCGACCAACTTGGCATGATGGCGCATCCGTTCCGGACGCTGCCGAACAATTCGCAAACCTTGCACGAGTTGGCGGTCATCGTGGCCAAAGAATCCGTCGACCGCATTGTGCTCGGCTTACCCAAGAACATGGACGGCAGCCTGGGGCCCGCGGCGGCGCGGGCCCCCGCCGTTGGGGGGCGCCGCCGGGGCCGGCGGCCCACCGCCAGGCACCATGACCGCGACCGACGTTTC
>CAXUNV010000323.1:0-5759 GCA_964252355.1 uncultured Chthoniobacterales bacterium
GCGGGGGGGGGGGGGGGGGGCGGCGCGGGAGTTGGGGAACGTCGCCGCCATGCTGCGCTCAGGGGGGCGCTGCGGGCAGGGCACCCCGACGCCCGCGGGGTTCATCCTGGGACGGCTCCGCCGGGCACGTTCTATCTCTCTCTTTTGGCTCTTGTCATCTGCCATTTGTCATGTGCGCAGCGCCCGAGCACCGGCCCTCCCCGGGGTTTTGGACAAGGATTCCGGCAATTGGGACAAAAGGAATCCGGACATGGAAAACGCCGAGTACCATCAGGCCGAAGTTCCCAACCAGATTCGGAAGCTTGGAGAGGCCCTATCAAATGTCGATCAACGAGAGCAACCCCACTTTCCACCCATTCGCCGGCGCCGTGCTTGACTGTAACCGCGTCCGTAGTTCCCGCGCAGAACAGGTTCGGCGCGAGCTCACCACTCCTGACCATCCCCTCGGTGCAAGTTCATGGTGCCAGGATCCAAAGACCAAGGCACCAACCGTCTTTGGTCGTTCCCGGCTTACGAAGTACCTAATCGCCCTCACCGCCCTGCTCGCGCTCAGCGTCGTCGGCCCAACGGTCGGGCAGGAGACGATCAAAATTGGTGAGTTTGGTTCGTTGACCGGCGATAACGCGAGTTACGGAATTTCCCAGAACAACGCCGTGCAAATGGCGATCCAGGAAATCAACGACGGGGGCGGGATTTTGGGCAAGAAAGCCGACCTCATCGTTGAAGACAACCAGACCAAACCAGGCGAGACGACAACGATCGTGCGTAAGCTCATCTCGCAAGATCACGTCGCCGCCATCCTCGGCGAGGTCGCGTCTTCTAAGACGCTTGAGGCTGCCCCGGTCTGTCAGCAGAGTAAAATCCCGCTGCTCGCCACCGGGGCAACCAACCCGCGGGTCACCCAAACTGGGGACTACGTTTTTCGGGTATGCTTCACCGACGACTTCCAGGCGGTCGTCATCGCGCGGTTCATCCTGGAAAACCTCGCGAAGAAGAAAGTCGCTTTTCTGACCGATGTTAAACAAGACTACAGCGTCGGGCTGACCAACATCGCGAAAACCTACCTTGCCGAGCACGGAGCTCAGGTAGTGAAGGAGCAGAGCTACAGCTCGGGAGACAAAGATTTCCGGGCCCAGTTGACCGATCTCAAAGCAGCCAACCCGGATGTGGTCGTGATTACTGGCTATTATCCGGAAGCCTCTTTGGTTGCTAAACAAGCTAGGCAGTTCGGCTTGAAGTCCACGTTTGTTGGTGGCGACGGTTGGGATGGCTCTTCGCTCATCCCGGTCGGGGGCAAAGCCATCGAAGGCGCGTATTTTTCCAACCATTTTTCCGTCGACGACAGTTCGCCCGCCGTTCAGGATTTCGTGACAAAGTACAAGCAGAAGTACCATACCCTGCCCGATGCCTTCGCGGCCCTTTCCTATGACGCCACCAACTTATTGGCTGACGCCATCAAACGGGCCGGCGGTACGGATCCGGAAAAGGTGCGGGACGCCATCGCCGACACCAAAGACTTCCCGGGTGTCTCCGGCAAGATCACCATCAATCCGGAACGCAACGCGACGAAGTCTGCGGTTATCCTGACGATTAAGGATGGCGCGGTTCATTTCTACAAGACCATCGAACCAGCCAAGGGCAGTTAGTCGGCGCTAGTGACAGGGAAGACGAGAGGGGACCGGACGATCCGGGGTGTACGTGCAGGCCCGGCAGATCGCCATCAGCAGTTGCTATGGTGCCCGAACCGGCCGATGGCCGCGGTCAGGCATGACGAGGAAAACTGACGATCTATCGCGCCGCGTCTTTTTGGGGCGCCTGCTGCTGGCCGGACCCGCTTGGTGGACGTGGCAAGCCGTCGCCAGCGGCCAAGGCGACGACTGGGAACGCGCGATTGCCGATCTCGAACGGAAGCACGGCGGTCGCCGGGGGGCGGCGGTGCTCGACACGGCGGGGACGGAGATGAGGGCACACCGCGGGAACGAGCGCTTTCCCCTCTGCAGCACGTTCAAACTGCTCGCCGCCGCCTTTGTCCTGGCTCGGGTCGACCGCCGGGAAGAAAGCCTCGACCGCCGCATCACTTACGGGAAGGATCAGCTGGTCCCTTACTCGCCCGTCACCGAAAAGCACGCCGACGACAGCGGGGGCCTGAGCGTCGGCGAGCTCTGCGAAGCCGCCGTCACGCGCAGCGACAACACGGCCGGCAACCTCTTGCTCGACAGTTTTGGTGGGCCGGCGGCGCTGACGAACTACCTGCGCTCGCTGGAGGACGCCATCACGCGGTTGGACCGCCGGGAACCGGAGTTGAACGGGGGCGAGCCTGATGACCCTCGCGACACGACGACGCCGGTCGCGATGCTCGAGACCGTGCGCCGCACCGTGCTCGGCGACGCACTCGCCGAGCCGTCGCGCGAACAATTGGCGGCGTGGCTGGTCGCCAACCAGACCGGCGACAAGCGCCTGCGCGCCGGCCTGCCGCGGGGCTGGCGGGTCGGCGACAAGACCGGCACCGGCGGTGAACCCCGCCGCGCCACCAACGACGTCGCGGTCGTCTGGCCCACTGGCCGAGCCCCGATGATCGTGACGGCTTTCTACATTGACTCTCCGGCGCCGGACGACGAGCGGAGCGACGTGCTCGCGGAGGTCGGGCGATCTGCCGCCGCGTGGTAGGGTCACCAGCGCCCGTTGAACGCCTCAAAGGGCATCCGATGAGGAGCCTGGCATGGGGCAGGCGAGACGCCTGTCCCACGTCTACCTGGAAGTTGCCACCGGACCTAGCGACGCAGGTGGCGCGGACGCTTCGTCCGTAACGTGGCGCGCTGCAACCGCTTTAAAGCGGCTTCTAGCCCTAGCGCTTCCACCTTCCTTTTTTGCGTTTGCCCACCGCCAAGCGAGTCGCCAATCTCGAGCTGCATCCCGTCAAGCCGGCGTGGCGAGGATGTCGATGTGGTCAGCGCCGCGAGCTTCATGCGCCGCCATCACGGGGCCCGGCTCGATCCCGGGAACGGTGGTCGACCCATCAGGTTCGATCACCGCGATGCGGTAACCCTGCGCCACAAGCCAGCTTAGGTAATCCGGGCCGGAGATGCTGGAGATGCCGGGCAGCTGAGCCGGGTTGAATTCGCTGACGATGGTCGGGCGGTCGCGGGCGATCATGGCCTCGCAACCGAGCAGCGCGTTGTACTCGGCACCTTCGACGTCCACCTTGACTAAGGCGACCCGCCGATCCGCCGGGAGGATGTCGCCGAGCCTGAGGGCGGGCACCGTCTCCGCCGCCAGAAGAGCGTCTAGGGCCGCGGTCTCCCGGCCAGTCCGCAGGGCCGTGGTGGTGCCGTTAGAATGGGAGGCGTGGAGCTCGAGCAGCCCCGTCGATCGGCTGGCCGCGACTTGGATCGGCACCACGTGGTCGAACCCATTCAGGCGCCGGCTGGCCTCCAGCATGCGCAAGTTGCGCCCGTTGGGTTCGACTGCGAGAACGCGCCCCTCCGGCCCGACGAGGGCTGCCAACAGCAGGGTGAAATAGCCGATGTTGGCTCCGATGTCCACGACGGTCATGCCAGGCCGCACGAGCCGACGGAAGACCGCCGCGACCTCCGGCTCGTAGCTACCGACCCGCACGTGTCGGCCAACGTCGAGATCGTCCGGCGAAAGATAGATGCGGAAGTCCGGCAAGCTGGCGATTTCAAGCCGCTGCGCCAAGCCGCGCTCCAGCAGACCGCGACCCGCGAACTCGGCGCTGTTCAAGAAACTGGCGACGATGGCGTCCAGGTTTTGCCCGGCGCGCGCGGCATGCCCGCGCCATTCTTCGCGGTGCGGGTGCCGGCCCAGCAGCAATCGGAAGCAGTAAAAGATATCCGTCTCAGTTGCTTGGGATGCGTAGCCGGCAGTCCAGGCCGGGACATCATCGCCGGCGGTGGAACGACGTTTTTTGAAGAAGGCCCGTACCCGGTGCAGCATTTTGGACCGTGACGTCCACGGCAGGACGGCGTCTAGCCCTTCACGAAGCTAACGCCGGCTTAAACCCGACGACAAGCGGCTTCCGCACGGGGATGACCCCCGTCGGGGCGGAGGAGAACTCCCCCATGATGCAAGCAGTTCAAACCGGGTGAAAACGCCGGGGAGACGTTGAAGTTCCCGGGACCGCCCTTTCACGCTAGGGCGTGCTGAAAACCGTGGACAGGTCCACGTTCGCGCTCTTGCACCGTCGTGGCCAGAATTACCCATGAACGCGCGGGAACAGCTGGTCCAACAGGTGGCCGCATCGATCGTTTGTCTGCGGCCCGGAACATGCTTAGGGTCGCCGTCGACGGGGTGGATGGGGCCGGCAAGACGACGTTCGCCGACGAACTTGCCACCTGCCTGCGGCAGCAGACCCGGCCCGTGATCCGGGCCGGCGTGGACGGGTTTCACCACCCGCGGGAGGTGAGGTACCGGCGCGGGAGGGGTTCTCCCGAAGGATTCTTTCTCGATTCCTACAACTACGAAGCGTTGCGTGAGGCGTTGCTCGACCCCTTGAGCCCGGGCGGCTCGGGTTGGTTCCGCACGGCAATTTTCGACCATGTTCAAGACAGTGCCGTCGTCGCACCAAAACAACTCGCGGCACCGGACGCGCTCCTCGTTTTCGATGGCATCTTCCTGCATCGTACCGAACTGCGGGCCTACTGGGATTTTTCTGTGTTCTTGGACGTGCCGTTTGAGATCTCGATCCCGCGGGGCGCCGGGCGCGGACCCGGCTACGGCTCGCCGGACCCGACCGCGAGCGAGAACCGGCGCTACGTCGAAGGACAAAGATTGTATTTTCGCGAATGCGAGCCGGCGGACCACGCGACGCTGGTGATCGACAATGGCAACCTTGCAGAGCCGCGGATCGTTCGATCGCGGTTGGTGGGGTAGGGCGTCGTTCACCGCAGAAGTTTGCCTAAGCATCCTGAAAGACGAAAGTTTATGGGAATCTTGCCTCTCGCACGTGGGGGAGTAAGGAAACAGTAGAAGAAGCGCGGGAAGGGATCTCATGACGTATTGGGTAAACGTTGGTTTTGGTCTTTTGCTGGCCCTTCTGGGTGCGGCGCCGACTTGGCTTACGATTTGGTTGGGGCTGCGCGCGCAGAAACGTCAGGGCACGCCGCCGCCCACCGCCAGACCACCCGCCGCGTACCCGCCGCCGGTGCCCCACAACAACCTGCCGCCCGCGTATTGGGAAGTCGCCGGGCGGGAAATGGCCGGGCAGGCAGCCGATCCGAGCGTGGAAGAGGCCGATGAGGTAGACCCGGCGGACTGGTGGAAGGACAACGCGTGAACGTGGTGTGCTTGAGGGGTGACTGATGTCGAGGCGCAGCCTGCAGGGGAGCGCGGGCGTCCCGCCCGTCACGAGCCGGGGGTACTCTCCGGATCGCGCCGCATCTTGCGGGAGGCCCCGCGTCGTCTCGTGCCTCGCCCCGCCCTACCAGCCTTGGCCCGCCCACCATGGCGTTAGCCCGCGCGTGCCCGTGTGAGTCGCAGGCGCTGGTCAAGATCCCCCGCTTGCAGAGCCGCCACGGCGTCGAGCAACGCCGTACGAAAACTTCCCGGCCCAACCCCGCCGACGCGTTCGGCCGCCAGTTCGGCGGCCACATTCCAGACGCTCAATGCACCAACGCCCGCCGCGAGCGGGTCGGGCTGCACGGCCAGAAACGCCGCGACGAACGCCGTGGCGACGCACCCTGTCCCGGTCACTTTCTCCAGCAAGGGATGCCCGTTGGCCAGGGTGAAGAGGCGCGTCCCAA
>CAXUNV010000324.1:0-5745 GCA_964252355.1 uncultured Chthoniobacterales bacterium
CCCGTGACCGACCGTGCGTGAATATCGGAGGGAAGAACCGGAAGCCACCCGCCCGCCTGCACGTCAACCCCGCACCACCATCAGCATCCACGCCTACGCTGTTCACGACCCCAAAAAAGACCTGCAACCGTTCGAGTACGAACCCAAGGCATTGGGCGAGTTGGAGGTCGAGGTGAAAGTGCAGTACTGCGGCGTCTGCCACAGCGACCTGGAAATGATCGACAACGGCTGGGGGATGACCACCTACCCCTTGGTGCCCGGGCACGAGGCGATCGGGGAAGTGGTGGCAATCGGGAACGGCGTCCACAGTCTGCGGGTCGGCCAGCGCGTCGGCGTCGGTTGGGGAAGCGGGTCGTGTCTCGATTGCCGTTATTGTCGCCGGGGTAAAGAGCACCTTTGCATCACCAAAGACCGGGCCGAGTCGACCATCGTTGGCCGTCATGGCGCGTGGGCGGACCGGGTCCGTTGCCAAGCGCGTTGGGCGGTCCCGATCCCCGACGGGTTGGACCCGGCCACGGCGGGACCGTTGATGTGCGCGGGCACCACCGTCTGGTCGCCGATCCGGCACCAAAACGTCCGGGCTGGCATGCAGACGGCCGTCATTGGCGTGGGCGGTTTAGGTCATTTGGCCCTGCAATTCTTGGCTCGCATGGGCTGCGAGGTCACCGCCATCGGCACCACCCATTCCAAGGAGGCCGAAGCGCGCGAGTTCGGTGCCACCGACTTCATCGGCACCAAAGGCGGCGATGAACTGCAAAAGGCTGCCGGACGTTTCGATTTCATCTTGTCCTCCGTGCCTAACGGCTTGGATTGGAACTTGTACGTGGCGGCGCTGGCGCCCGAGGGGAAGCTGGTCATCTGTGGCATCCCCAACGAGGAGCTCCGGCTAGCGCCGTTCCCGATCGTGGTCGGTGAGCGCGCGGTGGTCGGCGGTCAGTCGGGCTCGCCCAGCGACACCGCCGAAATGCTCGCCTTTTGCGCGGCGCACCGCGTGGCACCGAAGTGCGAGCAGTTCGCCATGACCGACGTCAACGCCGCCGTCCGCCACGTGCGCGAGGGCAAGGCCCGCTACCGCGCCGTGTTGGCGGCGTGAGACGCGGGAGGGGGCGCAGAACCTGACGCAAAAGAAACGGCTTCTGGAAGGAGCCGGTTGGTCAGCGGACGCGCCGAAGGAGCACCGCGTGCAATTTGCCCCCACCCGCGGTCGCGTCGCGGGCAGTGCCGACGATGTCGCCGAAGTCGTTGATGCCGCTGGCGAATGTGACCGTCCAACCCGGGCGCGCCGGGCTCACCAAGTTGGTAAGGTCGTAGGCTCGGCCGCGCAGGTAAACCCACGCACGCGACTTGCTAAAAGGAACATCGTGGCTGTCGCCGACAAACTCCCCGCGGTTGTTGAGCGCGGTCGGTTCGGTGAATTGCGCGCCAAGAAACGCACCCAGATCCCGCAGTTTCGCTCCGTCGTACAGGAAAGCGTGCTCAGGGCCGTCCGCTTGGTTGCCTAGCGTGGCTGACCCGACGGCTTGCCCGAAGTCGTTAAGGGCGGTAGGCGTGCAGAATTGCCCGCCGAGGTTGCCCAGGTTCTTCGGCGCACTCCCGCCGGGTCCCGTCAGCACCACCGATTCGCGGAAATCGAGTTCGGAGATCGGTTCGTAAGCGACGGCCAGGATTTGGCCCAAGTTATTGATCGCGACCGCGCACCCCCCATCACCTCCCCCGAAAGTGCCCAGATCGATGAACGCACCGCTGGGCTGTCGCAGAAATCCGTGGGCCAAACCGTCATCTTGGCTTTCGAATAGGCCCACCACTTGGCGCCAAGCGTTGACGCCGAACACTTGGGGGCCGGGGTACCCAGAATCTGGATCAAAGAATTGGACGTTGCCATCCGAGTAAACGAACCCTCGCTGGCCGCCGTCACTGGTTGAACCAAAAAAATTACCGGCGACGTCGCCCGCCGGACTGAGGCTCGCACCGTTCCAGCCGCCGTTTCCAGGGGGCAACAGAGACGTGAGGTTCACGGGCGCGTGACCTTGCCGGTAGAGGAAGAGGCCGGGGGCTGGCGTGTCGACCGCGCGGTAGATCAGGAGGTCGCCCCGGTCGTTGATGGCCGCGCCGTCGGCGTTCGCCCCGAGGTCCGTGAGGGCGTAGGCCGGGAGCGCCGGGGCCGGCGCGGCGCTTACCGCCAGTGGCAGGGCGGTAAGGATGGCGCCAAGCCAAGCGGCGCAACGCTTGCGGTCAAGCCAGGAGGAAACGCGCATGGGGAGACAGGGCAGCGGCGAGGCGGGGCGGGGCGGCCGCCTGCCTGCGCCACCTCGCATTGCAACAGGTGCGGCGCCGTGCGTCCAGCTTGATCAGCGAAGCCGGCGCGCCCTCGTCAATGGACGCGTCGCAGGAGCACGCCGTGGAGTTCCGAACCTGTGGCGGTCGTGACCCGCGCGTTACCGACGATCTTCCCAAAATCGTTGATACCGTTGGCCTGCTCGATCGTCCAACCTGGGGGCAGCGGGCGCACCACTTCGTTGAGGTCGTACATGCGGCCATGCACGTAAACCCACGCGCGCTGGCGAAACGGGTCCCGGGAGAGGTCCTCGGAGATGCCGACGATTTCCCCGCGGTTGTTGAGGGCGAGTCCCACCGCGTGACCGTCGCCGGGCAAGGCGCCCAAATCGCGCAGCTTCGCCCCGTCATAAAGGAATGCATGGGTGATTGTAGGGAAGGGCCCGAAGTCGTTGATGTTTGATTCTCCGACGGCGTGCCCCAGGTCGTTGAGCGCGTGAGGCTCGCTGTAGTCGCCCCCGACGTTGCCGAGGTCTTTGGGCGCCGTCCCGCCAGGCCCGGTTAGGACCATGTGGGTAAGACCGATGCTTGAATTAGGATCGACGTAGGAGGCCAGGATCTGCCCCAGGTCGTTGATGGCGTACGCGTAACTGGCGTCCTTAGGAAGGGGCAGGTCGATGAACGTGCCGTCCGGTTGACGTAAAAACGCTTGAATGCGGTAGTCATTGCCGTAGTAGCCCACCGCTTGTCCCCAGGCGTTGATGCCGTTGGTGAAGCAGTAGCTTTTGTCGATCGTCTGCAATTTGCCGTGCAGGTAGACGAAGCCGACCGTGGCAACGCCTTCGAAACCCGGCGAGGGCATGTAAGTGCCAGCCACGTCGCCCGAAGCGCCGAGCGCGTAAACGTAGGTGCTGTAATTCGGAGGAGGAATCAACGTGTCCAAGTCGATGACCCGCCCGCTCCGGAGCACCAGGAGAGCGCCCTCCAAGATATCACCCCGATCGTTGATGGCCGTCCCAACGCGGTCCACTCCCAGGTCTGTCAAGACGTAAGCGGGCGGCGCTTGGCTGTCGGAGGCGGCGGTAGAGTCCGGAGGCGGGGAAGCGCTTGCCACCGGCAACAAAGCGACCACAGAAGCGCCCAACAGGGCAAGGGCGGCGCGTCGTCGTAAAGCAAGCCCAGACGAAAGTGACAGGGAAAGTTGGCGCATAAGGGTGGGGGCTGCGGATACGAGGCAAGCGCTGCAATGCAGGGCAACAAAAAACTTTGACCTGTCCGGGCTTTCTGGCTTTTGCAAAGCAAACCCCGTCCCGCCGCGCTTGCGCGGAACAGATTTGCGACTACTGCCAACCAGCCCACCCGGCGCCTTCGATCCCCTCACATGGAAACCCGTTTTCTCGGCCGGTCCGGTTTGGAAGTGCCCGTCCTCGCTTTTGGCACCATGACGTTCGGCGGCGGCGAACGCTTCGTCCACATGGGCAATGCCGACGTGGAGGAGGCCCGCCGGCTGGTGGACGTCTGCCTGGAGGCGGGCCTCAACCTGTTCGACACCGCCGACGTCTATTCAGTGGGCCGCAGCGAAGAGGTGCTCGGGGCCGCCATCGGCCGGGAGCGCCGGGATGAGGTGCTCATCGCCACCAAGGCCTTTGGCCGCATGGGCCCGGGGGTTCACGACACGGGTCTGTCGCGCCAACACCTCGTCCGCGCCTGCGAAGAGAGCCTGCGCCGTCTTGGCACCGACCGGATCGACCTCTACCAAGTCCACAGCTTCGATCTGCTCACCCCCGTCGAGGAAACCCTGCAAGCCCTGGACGATTTGGTGCGCGCGGGCAAGGTGCGTTACGTTGGCTGTTCCAACCACGCCGGTTGGCAGCTGCAAAAAGCCTTGGACATCGCCGCCCGCGACCGGCTGACGCGGTACGTTTCTCAACAGGTTTATTATTCGTTGCTCCACCGCGACACCGAAAACGAATTGATCCCGGCCGCGCTCGACAACGGCGTGGGCATCTTGGTCTGGAGTCCCCTCTCCTTCGGCTTGTTGGGCGGGCGCTACCGCCGCGGCGCACCCAAACCGACGGACACGCGCTTGGCCAACCTCGACGCGCCCGGCACCGTCGATTGGGAACGGCTTTACGGCATCATCGACGCGCTCGACGCCATCGCCAAAGGGCGCGGCAAGACGGTGGCGCAAGTGGCGCTCAATTGGCTGTTGCGGCGCCCGGGCGTCACCTCGGTGATCATCGGAGCGCGGAACGAAGCCCAGCTCAAAGACAACCTCGGCGCCGCCGGCTGGAGCCTCAGCGAGGAAGAGGTGCGCCGGTTAGAGGAGGCCAGCGACCTGCCCGAGCCTTACCCGTACTGGCACCAGCACAAGTACGCCTTGGACCGGAACCCGTTCGTCGCCCGCGCCTACCGGGCGTAGGCGAAAGGGGGACGATGGTCCCGACGGGCGGCGGTGGTGGAGCACCGGCCCTCCTATCGTACAATCAAGCCAACACCTCGACCGGGTCCCCGACGCGGACGGTGCCGCCTTCGCTGAAAAAGTTCATCGCGAAAACGACGCCTTTGCCGTCCGTCGCCCGCCGGTACCCGGCCAAGGTGCGCAGCGGCTCCGGGCCGCGCGCCAAGGTCCGTTGGTCCGTGGTGGTCATGACGCAGCGGACGCAAGGGCCTTGGTGGTAGAACAGGACGTCGCCCACCCGCAGCCGTTGCCAACCGTCCTCGGCGTAAGCTCCGTCGGCGCCGGCCAACACCAAGTTGGGACGGAACCGGTCCATGGGGACCGGTTCCGGCAGGCGGGCGTTCAGGTCGTCCAAAGAATTTTCCGTGACCAACAGGTACGGGTAGGCGTCGGCAAACGACGTGACGGCGCCAGCCAGCGTCTTCCGGTGCATCGCCGGAATCTTTTCCGGCGGGACCACACGCCGGTGGCCATGCCCCATCCGCACCACCCGGCACGGTTGCTTGAGGTAATCGCTGAACCAAGCCGCCGGACCCTCTCCGACGTCATGGGCGCGCAAGGTGTCGCGCCAAATGGTCACCGTCCGTTCCGGCGCGTTTTCGGGTTCCCCCAGCGGCAACTCGCACCCGCCCATCCCCGGTGCTCGCAGGTGCAAGCTTTCCGGCCCGAGCTCCACCTCGACCAATGCCAGTGCGGGCGTGGCGCGTTGGGTGAAAAACGTGCCCTCGGCGTTGACGACCAAGAATTCGCGATCGTGCAAAAACCCGCGCGGAGTCGCCGTCGCCGCATCGACGGCAACCCCGCGGCACGATTTGATCGGGTAAAGGTGGAGGGAGGAGACGGTCATGGGCGAGGTGGAAGCTGGAATTTAGAACCCGAAACGAAAAATTCGAAGCGTTCGCGGGTGAGCCCTCAAACGCTGGCGCGTCCGCAGGAAGCAACCAGAGACAAGAAACCAGCAACGGGCAACATCTCCCCCTCCCTCACCTCGTCGTCAGGCGCAGGAACGT
>CAXUNV010000325.1:0-3872 GCA_964252355.1 uncultured Chthoniobacterales bacterium
CGCAAAGCGGTTGCGTGCTTTCACCTTCCGCGGTCTGTTGTCTTCCGTGCAGGACGACGTCAAGGGTGCCACGGAGACCGCGTACGAGATCGAGGTCAACGGCCAAAGGCGGGTCGTCGCCGGCGTGCCACCCCACGGCACGGCCCTGCAATACTTGCGTGCGCAACGGTTGACCGGCGCAAAGGAAGGTTGCGCGGAGGGCGATTGCGGCGCGTGCACGATCGTGCTGCTCGAGACTGGGCCCGACGGCGTAACCCGTCGGCGGGCCGTCAACAGCTGCTTGATCCCCGTCGCGGCGTTGGCGGGCAAATCCGTCGTGACGGTCGAGGGGTTGGCCGGTGCCGACGGCCGGCTGCACCCGGCGCAACAGGCGATGGTCGACCACCACGGCTCCCAGTGCGGGTATTGCACCCCCGGCATCGTGATGGCGTTGGTGGAAGCCCAGGGGTGCCCGGACCTCCGCACCGAGGCGGACCTGAGCGCCCAACTCTGCGGCAACCTTTGCCGCTGCACAGGGTATCGCGCGATCCGCGACGCTGCGTGGTCCGCCCTGCAGGACGTGCCCGCGTCGGCAGCGGACAGTGCCGGTACGGTGGGCAAGTCGACGACGGAGCGCCGGCCCTCACGGGCGGGCGACGCGCCGTTGCGTTATGTGCATGGCGAGGAACGGTTCTTTCGCCCGACCGGCTTGCCGGAACTGTTCGAGATCTTGTCGACGCATCCGGAGGCCGCGCTGGTGGCCGGGGCGACGGAACTCGGGTTGCGCATCACCAAGCGATTCGAACGTTTTCCGGTGCTGGTCTCCCTCGAGTCGTTGCCGGAGCTGCGGGAGCGTTCCCAGGACGCCCGGGCGTGGCGCCTCGGCGCCGGCCTCACCCTCACGCAAGTGGGTGAATTCTTGGCCGGCGGATTTCCGGCCTTTGCTGAACTCCTGCGGCTCTTTGGTTCCCGCCAAATCCGTAACCGGGCGACCTTGGGCGGCAATCTGGCCACGGCCTCGCCCATCGGCGATTCGGCGCCGTTGTTGCTCGCCGTGGACGCCGCTGTCGAGTTGGTCTCTTCCTCCGGCGAACGCACGGTGCCTCTGCAGGACTTTTTCGTCGATTACCGCCGCACCGTGCTCCGGCCCGGCGAGGTCCTGCGGGCGATCGTCATCCCGAAAGCGTTCGCCCCGGAAGGATCCGCCCGACATTGGACGCGCTTTTACAAGGTGTCCCGCCGGCGCGAGATGGACATCAGCACCGTCTCGGCGGGGATGTCGGTGGCCGTCGGCTCGGACGGCCGGATCATGGCGGCGCGGTTGGCGTACGGGGGCGTCGCCCTCACGCCGCGGCGGGCCCGGGACGCCGAAGCTTCCCTGGTTGGCCACGCTCTCGCCCCGGGACTGGCTGACCGTTTGCGGGACGAACTGCGCCACAGTTTCCGACCGATTTCGGACGTACGGGGCAGCGCCGAATACCGCGCCGCGCAGGTGGTTGAATTCTTCGGCCGGTTCCTTGATGACACTCTCGGCGGCGGCCGGGCGGCTGACGACGCGCCCGCTACCTTGTGCCCACGTCCCGAGCGCTCCCCACACCCGCCGGCGCCTGCGCACGAGAGCGCGCGGAAGCACGTGACGGGCACCGCCCGTTACGTGGAAGATCTCGCCGCCGATCGCCCGGCGCTTGAGCTCTGGCCGGTGCAGTCGCCGTACGCCCGTGCGGCCATTGTGCAGAAGGACGCGACCGCGGCGCGCCGACAACCCGGCGTCGCGGCCGTGTTGTTCGCCGAAGACGTCCCGGGCGAGAACCAAGTGGGTCCGGTCCGACCCGACGAACCGCTTTTGGCGACGGACGCCGTGCATTACCAGGGACAAATCGTGGCGGTCGTCGCGGGCGAATCGCCCGAGGCCTGCCGGCGCGCGGCGGCACTCGTCGAGGTGGCTTACGCCCCGGAGGAGCCCGTGCTCGGTCTGCGGGCGGCCGTCGCCGCCAAGTCGTTCCACACGGAAGCGAACGCCATTCGCCGGGGCGACGCTGAGGCGGCGCTCGCGGCTGCACCCCGGCGCCTTTCCGGCGAACTCGAGATCGGTGGCCAGGACCATTTCTACCTGGAGACGCACGCCGCGTTCGCGGAACCCGGGGAGGACGGCACCGTCCGGGTGGTCTCGTCTACCCAGCACCCGAGCGAAATCCAACACACCGTGGCCAAGCTGCTGGGCGGCGCGTCGAAGGACGTCGTGGTCGAGTGCCCGCGCATGGGCGGCGGTTTCGGCGGCAAAGAAACCCAGGGCATCATCACGGCCGGACTCAGCGCCGTGGCCGCGCGTCTTTTGGGACGACCCGTGCGCATGCGGCTCAACCGTGACCAAGACATGGTCATCACCGGCAAACGCCACCCGTTCTTGGCCGAATACGACGTCGGTTTCGATCCCGACGGCCGCTTGCTGGCAGCCCGGATCAACTTGGTCTCCGACGGTGGTTGGTCGCTCGATCTGTCCATGGCGGTTACCGACCGGGCGCTGTTCCACTTGGACAATGCTTACTACCTGCCGCACGCCCACTTCACGGGGCGGGTCGCCCGGACCAACGTGGCGTCCAACACGGCTTTCCGGGGTTTTGGCGGCCCGCAAGGCATGGTGGTCATCGAAGAGGTGCTCGACCGCGTCGCGCGGGCCGTCGGGTTGCCGCCCGAGACGGTTCGCGAACGCAACCTCTACGGCCCGGAACCGACGCGCATGACCACCCCCTACGGTCAGAAGCTCGAGAGCGGGCGACTCCGGCGGATCTGGGAGGAACTTCTCGCGTCAAGTCGACTGGAGGAGCGCCGGCGGGAGATCAGGGCGTGGAACCGGGGCCACGCCGACCGGAAACGGGGTTTGGCCATCACCCCGGTCAAGTTCGGCATCTCCTTCACCGTGACCCAATTCAACCAAGCCGGCGCCTTGGTGCTCATCTACGGCGACGGCAGCGTGCAGGTGAACCATGGCGGCACGGAGATGGGACAAGGCATCCACACCAACATCCTGGCGATCGCCGCGCGGGAGCTGGGCGTCGACTCGGCGCGGGTTCGCGTGATGTCGACCGCCACGGACAAAGTGCCCAACACTTCGGCCACGGCGGCCAGTTCCAGCACCGACCTGAACGGCGCCGCCGTGCGCAACGCCTGCGCCGAACTCCGTACGCGCCTGCTCGACGTGGCGGCCGGCGCGTTTACCGAAGCGTTGGGCAGGGCCGTGGCCGCGCCCGAGCTCGAGGCCTGCGACGACGGGTTTCATTGGGTCGGTGACCCCGACGTTTGTCTGCCCTTCCCCGACGTGGTGGCACGCGCCTACCAAGCGCGCATCTCCCTCGCCGCCACCGGCCATTACCGGACCCCCGGCATCAGTTGGGACCGGGGCGAAGGGCGCGGCAAACCATTCCATTATTTCGCGATGGGCGCCGCCGTCAGCGAGGTGGAGGTGGATGGTCGCACGGGCGCCCACCGGATCCTGCGCGTGGACGTGTTGCACGACGTCGGCGAAAGCATCAACCCGGCGGTCAACCGCGGTCAGATCGAGGGAGGTTTCGTGCAAGGCGCCGGTTGGTTGACGACCGAAAAACTGGTTTGGGACGAGGATGGCGGGCTGCTGACCCATTCGCCCGACACCTACAAAATTCCTGCCTTCAGCGACGCGCCGGTCGACTTCCGCGTCGCGTTCCTCTCGGAGGCTGCGCAACCCGGCAACATCTACGGCAGCAAAGCGGTGGGTGAACCCCCGTTGATGCTCGCGATCTCCGTGCGCGAAGCGTTGCGGGACGCCGTGGCGGCGTTCGGGTCCGGCGCGGCGTCCGTGGATCTGGCGGCGCCGGCGACGGCGGAAGCGACCTACTGGGCGATTCAGGCCGTCCAAG
>CAXUNV010000325.1:3882-5728 GCA_964252355.1 uncultured Chthoniobacterales bacterium
GGGCGCACGGGCGCGCCGGCTTCGGGAGATGGGCCGATGCCGCCGGATGGCCACGGCGGGAAAGGGCTGGGTTCGAAGGCCGCGGAGACGCTGCTTTCCGTCAGCTGAGCGGCGCGGAAGCCAAAGGGCGAAAGGCAAAGACCAAAGACGTAGGGGAGGCCCGGCGGAGCCGCCCCAAGATGGTCCCGGTGGGTTAGGGCTTTGCTCTGACCACCGTGCGAACGGTTCCGGCAGCGTGCCCCGAGGCGGTTTGCGTCCCTGGGGCAGGTCAGTGGACGCCTTACCAACTTAAGGCGGTGGGCGCGCCGAACCGAAACTGGCGAGACGCCCGCCCCACTTCGGGCCAGGACACCACCAGAAAATTCCAAAAATTGGACGCGGCTCCTCCTGACCTAACGGTTCTAACTTCTGACGACGAAATCTTCACTTCCGCCTGCTGGTAGGTTGCAAACTGGCGTGGTCGGCTCCAAACGGTAGTGTTCGGACAAGCCCGCAGAGGGCACGTGCATGAACGGTGGCCGCTCATCCCTTTTGCCTAGCCCCGGTTCGCCCAGTCCGGGTGGGCATGGTCGTGTCGGGACCACTGACGGAATCGCCGTGCCGGCGGGATCGCCCGAGCCCACGGAAGTCAGGGAGAGCCGCAGCGATGGGGTGGGGGACCGCCACGACTTGGCTGTCCGGCGTTCGGTGGAAGAAGGCTTGCGCGAGGCGCAGGCCCAATTGGACTTGGCCGTCGACGCGGCGGACCTGGGGGTGTTCAACTGCCCTTTGCCGCTCGGTGAACTGACCTGGAGCGCCAAGTGTAAAGAACACTTCTGGCTCGAACCGGACGCCAGAGTCGACATCGGCCGATTCTTTTCGATCCTGCATCCAGACGATCGTGAACCGGTCCGGCAGGCGTTGGAACGGACCGTCCGTGACGGTCGGGAGTTCGACGTCGAGTACCGGACGGTCTCCCCGGACGGCCGACGCGTGCGTTGGATCCGGGCCATTGGCCGATGCCGCTACGAGGGCGGTCGACCGGTTCGGATGGACGGGGTGACGACGGACGTGACCGCGCAAAAGCGGTCAGCCGAGACGTTGCGTCGCCGAGAAGCGGAGCTTCAGGTGCTCACTGGTCGGTTGCAATTGTTGGATGATCTGGCCGAAGCCACCTGTGAACTGACCGACCCGGAACGCGTCATGGCCGTGGTAACCGAACGGCTGGGGCGTTACCTGCGCGTCTCGCGCTGCGCCTACGGAGACGTGGATCCCGCCGGAGCGCGCGTTACCATCCGCCACGATTACGCGGACGGCTGCCCGAGCTTGGTGGGCGTGTACCAAACTGCCGCGTTTGGTCCGGAGAGCGTCCGGCGGTTGCGGGCGGGCGAGACCTTGGTTGTTGCGGACGTGGGCAAGGACCTTCCCTCGGCTGCGCCCGCCTGCCGCGCCTTAAGCATCGGCGCGTTCATTGGTTGCCCGTTGGTAAAGCAAGGATGCTGGACGGCGCTGCTGACGGTACAGCAGACGGTGACCCGCCGTTGGACCGGCGACGAGGTCGCGTTGGTCGAGGCGGTTGCCGAACGGTCGTGGGCCTACGTGGAACGGGCTCGGGCCAACCGCGCCGTGGTCGAAAGCGAGGGGCGGTTCCGGTCGTGGGTCGCGGCCACCACGCCGATCGTCTGGCAGGCGAGTTTGGGCGGGGTCGTCACCACCGGCCTGCCCGGTTGGGAGACGTTTACCGGCCAGACTCACGAAGCCTATCTCGGTTGGGGTTGGCTGGAGATGGTGCACCCGGAAGACCGAGAGAAGGTGCGTGCGCTTTGGCGACAACCTCGGGGACTTTGGGAGAGGGTGGAAACGGTCT
>CAXUNV010000326.1:0-2212 GCA_964252355.1 uncultured Chthoniobacterales bacterium
GCGCCCGTGCGCCGGCGTCGAACCCGGTTTTCACCCGTTTGGATCGTCCCTTTGGTGGCGCTCCTTCTCGGGCTCTGGCTGGTCTACCGCTATTACTCCGCCAGGGGACCCCAGGTGACCGTGACCTTCGAAACCGCCGAAGGCATCATCGCTGGCAAGACGCCCGTGCTCTGCCGCAGCGTCACCGTGGGAACCGTCAGCGATGTTCGGCTAAGCGACGACCTGAAACACGTCGTCGTCATCCTGGAGATGACCCGTGATGCCGAACGCCTGCTCCACGACGACGCGCAGTTCTACGTCGTCCGCGCCCGGTTTTCCGCGGCGGGCATCAGCGGGCTGAACACCGTCGTCTCCGGCAACTACCTCGAACTTTTGCCCGGCGTGAAAGGCGGTCAGCGCCACAACTTCGTTGGTCTGGAAAATCCGCCGGTGACCCCGCCGGGAGTGCCCGGACTTCATTTCCGGCTCATCGCGCAGCAGGCCGGCGGGCTTGGACCCGGGGCGTCGATCTTTTACAAAGGCATTTCGGTCGGCAAAATCGAGGCGCGCACCTTCCACCCCGAAACGGGTGAAGTCGAGTTCGCCGCGTTCATGCAAGGCGATTTCGCGCGGCTCATCGACGAACAAACCCGGTTTTACAACTACGGCGGGATCGACCTCTCCGTGGGCGCCAACGGGGTGCAACTCCGTTCGGGTCCGTTGGATTCCTTGCTCGTCGGCGGCATCACGTTCACCGACCCGATCGGCAACCACCTCCGGACGCACCCGTTGCCTGACGGCGCAACCTTCACCCTGTTCGGCTCCTACGAAGACGCGACTCGGGTCAGCGTCAACCCGACGTTGCCGTACCTCTTGCTGTTCACCGGGAGCGTGCGAGGTCTGGCAACCGATGCGCCCGTCGAGTTTCGCGGCATTCGGGTCGGCACGGTCCAGGGCGTCTCCTTCAAATACGTGCCCGACGACCCGGACCGCCGCGTGCCCGTGCTGATCAAGCTTGATGCGGGGCTCATGGTCAATCTGCCGGTCGGTGCCGACGATTCGTCCGCCCCAGCCCTCATCGCCGATTACGTGAAACGGGGTTTGCGCGCCAGTTTAAAGACCGGCAACCTGCTCACCGGCCAACTCTTCGTCGACCTCGACTTTCTGAAGGACGCACCGCCCGCCGAGGTGACGCAGGTCAACGGCTACGCCACGCTGCCCACGACGTCGGGCGGCTTGGGCGAACTGCAGGAGAAGTTGTCGGACCTGCTCGACAAATTCAAAGCCTTGCCCCTGGAGAAAACCGTGGCCGACGTCAACGGGACGCTCGTCACCGTGCAAGATGCCATGGGTAACCTGAACCGGTTCCTCGGTTCCAAAGAGACGCAGTCCCTGCCCGCCGAGCTGCGCAAGAATTTGACCCAACTCCAAAAGACGCTCGCCGGCTATGGCGACCGGTCTTCCTTCTATGGAGATCTCTCCGCCACGCTGCGGCAACTCTCCGAAACGCTGCGGTCCCTGCGGACGTTGACCGGCACGTTAGAACGCAACCCCAATTCCATCATCTTCGGCAAACCGGGTGGTGGCGTGCAACCGCCCCGCGGCACCCATTAGGCCGGCGTCCCTCATGCTCCCTCGTCACAGGATTTTTCAGGCCGCCCTGGCCACGTTCCTTCTGGCAGGCTGCGGCGGCTCCGACCAGTTCTACCGGTTGCGCGCCGACGGACCCGCGCCGCTCTCCGCCCGCGGCCTCGCCCTCGGCGTCGGCCCCGTCACCCTCCCCGCCTACGTCGACCGTGCGGAGTTGGTGTTCCAAAGCAGCGAGTACCAACTGCAGATCCCCAGCAAGGTGCATTGGGCGGGCTCGCTCTCGGAGAACTTCACCCGAACGTTGGCGACGAATCTGGGGCGGCGCCTCGGCTCCGGCAACGTCCTGCCTTACCCGTGGCCGCCAGGCACCTCCCTGGCGCGCCAAGTGACGGTCGACGTACGCCAATTCCACGCCGTGAGCGGCCGGGACGCGATTTTGGAAGCCTCTTGGCGGGTGGAAGAACCCGGTGGCGGACAGGTTCTCCGGCGCCGGAATGGCCGCTTCACCGAACCGATCGTGGGCGATGGTTACGAGCCGGTGGTCGCTGCCGAAAGCCGGTTGGTGGCGCAGTTGGCCGACGGCGTCGCGGACACCTTGCGCTGAGCGCGTTTGTGGGAGGGCCGGTGCTCCGCCACCGCCGCC
>CAXUNV010000326.1:2222-5723 GCA_964252355.1 uncultured Chthoniobacterales bacterium
GGGGGTAATTGGGTGTGGGGGGGCCCGCGGTTGGCAGGGGGGCGGGGGGGCCCGCCCGGGCCCAATCCCGGGCTGGGGGGGGGGCGTCCGCGCTCCCGGCGTCGTTCGGCAGGGTCCATCAACCCGCGGCGGCGGCGTCTCGTCATGCACCCCACCCCAGCGCGGTCCAGACGGGCGGGACGCCCGCGCTCCCCTGCGGGTGAGTCATCCCATGGACGCCTTCGTCCGTCACGAGGCACCGGCACGACATCGCCCGCTTTACCCGTCCCCGCTCCTGGGGCTAGCGTCGGCTCCATGGCGCACTCGGTGCAAAACCACTTGGACGTGTCTGCCGGCGACTACGACCGCCGGATCCGCGCGTTGGTGCCGGCCTACGACGAGATGCGGTCGGTCCAACTCGAACTTCTGGCGTCGGCACTGCCGGCCGGCGCCGGGACCGTGCTGGACCTCGGGGGTGGGACCGGGTCGCTCGCGGCCGCCATCGCGCAAAGGTTTCCGGACGTCGCGGTCCACCTCTGGGACACGGATCCGCATATGTTAAGCGTCGCCCGGGAGCGCTGCGCGAGCTTTGGCGAACGGATAGAGTTTCACCGGCGTTCGTTCACCGAGCCGTTGCCGCCGTGTGCAGCGGTCGTGGCCAGCCTGTCGCTTCACCACGTGAACGATCTGGCCGTGAAGACCGGGATTTACCACCACATCCGCCAAGCGTTGCGTCCGGGCGGCATCTTCGTCAACGCTGACACCGCCGTCCCCGCCGCCGGCGCCCTGCGTGACCGGGCGTTCCGGCTCTGGGCCGAAACGATGGCGCCGCACGGGATCGCGCCCGGGGAAGCCCTGGCACTTTTCAAAGAATGGTCCAAGGAGGACTACTACCCACCTTTGTGCCGGGAACTGGGGCTGTTGACCGACGCCGGGTTCGCCGAGCCGGAGGTCTGGTGGCGGCAGGCCGCCGCCGTGGTGTTTGGCGCGGCGGCGTAGCCGCCGGCCCGGTCGGCCCAAAAGTAGTTTGACATTCTTTGGTGTCAGGTTACACAAATTGGGTCCAGGCAGACCATGGCACGACTCCCCCACCCTTCGCTCGCCCGCCTCGCCGGCCTCTTGGCGGTCTTCGCGCCGGCCGTCGCGTCCGCCCAGACGTTGTCCGTGGACCACGACTGGGTGGTCGCGCACGGGCACGTGATCAGCGGCACCTACCGGGGCACCGGCGGCACCCCGGCGATCACGGTCGCCACCCTTGATCCCGTCACCATCACCCGCGCGACGCTCTCCGGGCCGGGCGACCTGATCAGCGCGGGGCGCGGCGCCAACCTCACCGTCACCTACACCACCGGCACCGGCCCCGGCGGCAGCTCCACCGGGAACTTTCTTTACGCCGACCACCCCGCCAACGTCCGCGTGGCCAATTGCGACATTTCCGGCGTCGGCACCGGGATCGGCATCAACGGCTACGGCGGCGACGGCACGCCCGCCAACACCTTCGTCTTCGACTGGAACCGTCTCCGCAACGTCAACGGACAGAGTTACACTTCCGCGCGGGCCAACGCACCGCACGGGATCCAAATTGGCGGTGCCCCAGGCGTGCCGGGCATCGAGATCGCGCACAATGAAATCGTCCACGAACCGTACGTCAGTTTCGTCAACGACGTCATCAACCTGTATTCCTCCGGCGGGACCGCGGGCAGCCACGCCGACGTGCACGACAACTTCATCCAAGGGCTCTTTTCGCTGAACCCGACCGACGAGAACTCCGGCGTGGGCATCATCTGCGACGGTTGGCAGCACGACACCGCCGCCACGGCCACCGCCTTTGTCGACATCCACGACAACACGTGCCTTCGCATGAGCAATGCCGGGTTCGCGATCGACTCGGGCCACGACAACCACGCGTTCCGCAACACGGTCGTTTCTGCCGGGGTTCTGGCGGATGGCAAAACGGTCTACGCCGACACTTACGGCAACGCCGCCGCCGAGTACGACCCGTCTGACGGGAGCGGCTACGCGCAGCCGCCCACGGTCTACTTCGGGAACACCGTCCACGACAACCTGCTTGGGTTCATGCGCAGCAACGGCGACGGCGGCATCTCGCGCGCCGACGCTTACCTGCCGGGGGATGCCGCGGCGAACCCTTACGCCAACAACTCCTACCTCGACCACGATCCGACGGCGGCGGATGAGGGGGCGCAGGCACGCCGTTGGGCGCAAACGCTCGCGGACAACGGCTGGTGGGTTGGTGACAACCTCCTTATCGACCCCGGTTTTGAAGGCCAGGCCGGCTCGTTCCCCAACGGCACCCTGGGTGGCCACTGGCGTGCCGATGTCGACAGCAGCGCGGCGGCTGGCACCGACATCGACCAACCGAGCAACGTCGCCTCCGGGCAGATCAACGCCTGGGTTCACCGTCCTCCCGGCGCCGCCAAAGCGTACGTCGCGCAAGACGGCATCAGGGTGCAGCCCAACACCACTTACACGGTCACGGTAGAAGTGTGGGACATCAGCGGCGGCGCCGTGGGCGGCAACGGGGGAGCACTCGGCGTTTGGAGCGATGACGGGAGCCGCGCGCTTGGGCATGCGTCGTTCACCCCGGCGACCACCGGCTACGCGCCCGCCAGTTTGACGTTTACGACGGGGTCAAACGACGTGCGCGTCCACCTTGAGGTCGGCATCTCCGGGCCGGGGGGCGACGCTTGGATGCGCATTGACGAGGTCAAGCTTTCCCCGCAGTGAGGAGCCTCGGGCGGACCGACGCAGGACGGCCCGGCGAGCGCTGCACCGCCCCGGCCAGCGACGGCCAGCCCTCAATCACCGGCCGCACCTCCAACCACACCGATCACAACCCCTCCCATGACCGACAGACATCGCCATCAACGACGCGGGCCGGGTGGTGGGCACTTACTTCGGCGCCGGTTTTGTGGAACTCGCCTTCGTCTCGGAGGGCAACCGGCTCTTCGACCTCACCGCGCGGCTGGTCAAATCTTTCCAGGGCTGGACGGCCATCGGGGTGGGCGGCATCAACGAGCAGGGCCAAATCGCCGCCCTTGCCAGTCCGCCGGACCACCCATCTTGGGTGGGGCAAGGCGCCCAACGAGATGCCGGCCGAGGGGAGCGCGGGCGTCCCGCCCGTCCGCGCCGCGCGGACGTCGACGGCCCGAACGGCAACCCGTCTCCGGCTTCCCGCCGGCAACCGAAAACTGGGAACGGGCAGCCGAAAGCCGGCACCTCGTCAGCGCGTCCGCCTCACACGAAAGCCTCGCCCCGCAGCACGGGCACGCAGCCGCCGCCGATCGACGCACGGACGCCGTCCGCCGCGCGCCAGGCCTTCGCCCGCAAAAGGCTCGGCCGGCCCATCTCCAGGCCTTGCGTGATGTCGTACGCCGCCGTTTCCTCGTCGGTGAGCGACAGCCGCAGGGCGGCCAACGCGGCGTTGGCGCTGCCCGTGGCCGGGTCTTCTTCGATCCCTTCCAGGGGTGCAAACATGCGTGACCGAATCTCCCCTTCGGAGTC
>CAXUNV010000327.1:0-5711 GCA_964252355.1 uncultured Chthoniobacterales bacterium
CGCCCGCACCGGTGCGGGCGGGGTGGCGGGCGGGTCGCATGACACCTCTTGCCCTACCATGCTCGTTTGGCGGAGACGCCCCAAGATGGGCCCGGCATGCACTGCGGGAAAGTCGGCGGCGCGGAGCGCACGCCTTCCCGTTTGCATTCGACAACGGCATCGATACTGCAGGCAGCTGCCCCGTCCTTGCCCCTACGCTTGGTTCGGGCAGGTTTGTCCACGATGCCTGAAATTACCAGCTACCTCCGCAGCCCACGGGAGGTCATGTGCGGTTGGGCGCACCTGCCCCGCTACCTCGACAAGATCCGCCTCCACCTGGCTGGGCGACTGCCGCCCGAGTACGAGGAGTTGTTCGGGGAGCAATCGGACAAGTTGTGGTTGCAGGCGGCGGGCGTCACGCACGAGCAGATGATTGAACTCGTGCGCGGCTCCCTGACCGACGGAGAGGTCTGCGAGTGGGTGCGCCGCCACGTGGTGCGCACCGATGAGGAAAAGGCGCGCACGGCTGACGCCATCCTACGTTACCCCTTGCCAGGAGACACCGCGGGACGGGAACGCTTCGATCGGCGCAAGCGCGACTACGGGCTGGGGGCGCGCGACGACATCCAAATCCGGGCCGACCTCATCGACGCCGACGAAGGCCGGGCACTGTGCGCATGACATATCACTAATGACAAAGGCCAAAGGTTTCCCGCTCACTTTGTCATTTGGCCTTCCCGCACCCCCTTCGCCTCCAGCCGGTCCAACACCACCCGGCCGTCTGCCGCGTACCGGCCAAAACTGAGCACCCCGGTGGGGCAGCCCTGCACGCAGGCCGAACAACGGACGCACTGCGGGTCTTCCATCGGCAGGCCTTTGTTCGCGAAATTCATGACGTCGATGCCCTGGTGACAAACTGACGTGCAGACGTTGCAGGAGATGCACTTCTTCTTGTCGGCAAAGATCCGGAATTTTCCGAACCGCGCGTAGACGTGCATCAACGCCGCCAACGGACAAGCGAACCGGCACCAGACCCGGCCGCTGAACCAGAAGTAAAGCCCAAAGCCGACCACGCCCGCCAGGAAGATGTCGACGGCTTGGTAGTAGTTGGTCTGCAACGGACCCAAATGCCAAGTCGACAGCAGGCCGTAGTAGATGCCCTGCAACCCCAACCCCGGCAACGCCCAGCTCACCACCCGCAACAGGAGAATTAACAGCGCCAACCCGAGGATCGCTTGACCGACCAAGTTAACCCGGTTCCACACGGGGCCGTGCGGCATTTTTTCCCGGTGCCGATCGCCCAAGGTTTCCGCCAGGGCGCCGCAGGAACAGATCCAACCGCAGTAAGCGCCCTTGCCCCAGCGCCGCACGATGAGCGGGATGATGACGCCGGTTTGCAGGAACGAAATCGCCAGCCACCACCAAAGGGGTTGTTCGGTGAAGAGGTTCCAGATGAACAACGGCCAAGCCAACACCAAGCCGAACGCGCGCCAATACTCCCTGCCCTGACCGTAATTGGCCACCGGGAAAAGGTTGTCGGCCACGACCCGGCCAAACCCGGCGTCAAACGCCCCGTTGTGCCCAAGCCAAGGCAGGAGGAAGTACGGCAGCAGGAACAGCGGCACGATCTGGATGGCGGAAAACGTCAACGTTTGCGCCGTCACGTACGGCGTGCGTCGTCGGGTGATGCGCCGGAACCCGAACACCACCACCAAGACGGTGTAAGCCAACGAGTAGTAAAACCCGGGATCCGTCAGGGAGATGGTGAGGGTGCCTAACGGGGTTTTGGGGTCTGCCGCGGCCGCGGCGACGGCTGGTCCCAGGCCGGCCAGCCATCCGGGCACGTTGAATGGAAAAAGGTGCTGCGCTTCGAAGAAATGTTTTACGTCCGTGCCACCTTTCCAGAGGTAAAGAAAACAGCAGAAAAGGAAGTAACCAGATAATGCCAAGAGGGTGCGGGCGGTCCACTCACCCCGGACAGGGAGACCCGACCGCCGGAAAAAGGCAAGGGGCGCCTCCCGGCCGATCATCACGAAAACGGCATCGTTCGGCAGGGAAATCTCCCGGTCCTCAGGACCGGTCAGGCGCACGGCGTCGGGCGTGATTTCGCGAACGGTCGTGCCAAGCGCAAGCGTGAGCGAACCGGTGGGGGCGGCGCCGCGCATGCCAGGATCCGCCGCGGTCGTCACCCGTTCCGAAGTGGGTGCGCGCACGGCGACGTCGCTGGCCGGATCATCCCGCAGTTGGTTTACCCGATCCACGTTTTCCGGCTTGGGCCGGTCCAGCGACGTCCCACGATAGCTCAACGTGACGTGGGCGCCGCAGATGGTCAGCGCGATGGCGGTCTCGCATGCGGTGTCGCCGCCGCCGACCACCAAGACGCGTTGCCCGGCGAAATCTTTGGGATCGTGCAGCCGGTTGCTGACCTTGGGCAGTTCTTCGCCCGGGCAGCCGAGCTTGCGGAAATCGCCGCTCCGCCCGATGGCCACCAGGGCGTAGGTGCCGCGGACCGTCGCACCGCCGGCGAGATGAACGGTCACCCCGTTCCCCGTTTGTTCCAGTCGTTCCGCACGACCGGCGGAGATCTCGACGCCCGCGGCCTTCGCCTGTTGCCACACCTCTTCGAGCAGTGCTTCTTTGACCGTGGCGTGGAACTGCAAGCCGCCGGACGGCGTCATCCCGGTCGGGTAAGTATAGATCGGCTTTTGTTTGGGAAAATTGGCCAGCGTGGAAAAAGCTTCCGTGGCTTCAATCACGGTGCAGCGAAAACCTTGCGCGCGCGCCTCGATCGCGGCGCTTACCCCAGAAACGCCGGCGCCGATCACGACGAGGTGAACGCCCGAAGACTCCGCCTGTCCCCGGACCTCGGCGGCAATCGCGCGCACCGCCCGCACGGCCGTTTCCGAAGCGAATTTCAGCAACGGCACCCCGGCGAGATCGCCCACCACGCGGACGCGGGAGAGTTTGGTCACCCCATCGGGGCCGACGGCAGGCAGACGTTCGGGCACGCCGGCGGGCCAGCGGGTGTGCAGCCAACGCGCGTAACGGGAAAAGGTTCGGATCATGGCGCGAGAAAGGTACGGGGCGAGAGCGTCGGTGAGATGCCCGGTTCAGCGATCCGGGCCCGCCTGAGCTCGCGAGGCCGCTGCTTCGTTCAGGGCTTCCTCCCGGGCGAGCAGCGCGGGGAATTCGCAGTTGAAGATGCAGCGTTTGCCGTGGTGATGGAACAGTTTGGCGCAATAGACGCGGCGGCGGGTGAGGTGGTAAAACCCGGCGGCCAACGGCATGGCGATGGTCGGCGCCACGAAGTAGAGCCACCATCCGCCCCACGCCTTGCCGAAGTAGTCGGAGGCGGTGGCGAACGCCGGGTCCATGGTGGCGCCCGAGAGCGGGGCTTCCCAGGTGACGAAAGCCACGACCAGGGCGGCCACGAAGAACGGCGTGTGCCGCGCCCAACGGGGCGTGTTGCTGACCCAAAGGACCGCGAACATCAGGACGAAGGCGATGCCGAACTCGCCGGCGAAGGCCGCGGTCTCGCCTAATGGTCCCGGCATGGAGGCGCCGTAGTTCACGGCCGGGTGCATCACCGGCGCGGGCAGGGCGAGGCTGAGGATGAGGAGGGCGCCGAAAGCACCCAGGGCTTGGGCCGCCACGTAAGCGAAGGCGTCGGGCGGCCGGATCTTGCGAAGCAAGAGGTAGGTCAGGGTGATGGCCGGGTTCATGTGGGCGCCGGACCGCTGCCCCCATGGGGAAAGGACCAACAGCGCCGTCGCGGCGGCCAGGACCATGCCCACACCCAAGCGGCGTGTCCAGGCATCCGGCAGGAGCGCAGCCAACGGCGATGCCGGGTGTTTAAACCCGATCACGGCGAGGCAATCGATCGTCACAAACGCCGCGACCAGGGCGGCTTCGGCCGCGTACTCCGGCAGGTGGTCGCGGCAGTTTGCCCAAAGGCTCGGCGCTTTGCGGGAGGTGGAAGGTGGCATGATGAGCCGGCGTCTGTAGCGATAACATGAAGGAGGGTCGGCGCGCCCGTTTATTCCAGGAAAGGGCGGTGCTCCGTACCGGCGACGCTCCTGGGCACGTTCCTGCGTGGCCGACCATGGGACACCCCGCGAGCGCCGGCGGCACGTTGCAGGGTTGATCCCGACCCGGGCACGCCGACGCCGCGGACAAGTCGGCGGTGCAGAGCACACGCCCTCCCGGTCAGGAATCGGATGCGCGTTACTCCGTTTTGTCATTTGTCATTTGCGATTTGGCATGCGCGGAGCGCACGCCCTCCCGGGTTGAGGCTAGCCGCCCCGAGACGCCTCGCGAAACCACCCGAGACCCTCCTCGGTGACGCCGGCAGGCCGGTACTCGCAACCGATCCAACCGGTGTAACCGAGCCGGTCGACCAACTTGAAGAGGTGCCGGTACCGGACCTCGCCCCGGTCGGGTTCGTGCCGGTCGGGCACGCTTGCGAGTTGGAGGTGACCCACGCGCGGCCATAACCGCTCGGTCAGCCGGGTGAGGTCCCCGTGCAGGATCTGGGCGTGGTACCAGTCCAGTTGCAACTTCAACCCAGGGTGGCTGACCTCATGGAGGACCTCCTCGGCCAACGCGAAACCGTTGAGGAAATAGGCGGGCATGTCGTGGCCGTTGATCGGCTCGATCAATAGATCAATCCCGGCCGGGGCGAACCGCTCGCAGGCGTGGGCGAGGTTGGCCGCGTACGTCGACCGCATCCGGGCAGCATCGTGGCCGGTCCGGTTGCCGGCCATGACGTGCAGACGCGCGCAACCCAGGAAAAACGCGTACTCGGCGGCGAGTTCCACGGCGTCGCGGAACTCCGTTTCCCGTCCCGGCAGTGCCGCCAATCCCCGTTCGCCGCCGGCGAAGTCGCCCGCGGGCAGGTTGAAGAGCGCCTGGGTCAGGCCGTGCGCCCGCAACGCCTCGCCCACCTCCGCGGCCGGGTGTTCGTACGGGAACAGGCATTCCACCCCGGAAAACCCGGCGCGCGCGGCGGCCCCGAACCGGTCCAGGAACGGCCGTTCCGTGAACATCAGGGTCAGGTTGGCGGCAAAACGCGGCATACCTTCTCCTCACTCCCAACGAGCCCCGAAGTGGTGCCGCAGCTCGTCGATCTGCGCTGCGTTTAACGTCCGGGTCCGGTGCCCGTGCAGCAGCAGCATCAACTTGGCGGTCTCCTCGAGTTCCTCGATCGCGTAAAGGGCGTCGCTTAAACTCTTCCCGGAGACGACCGGCCCGTGGTTGGCCAGGAGCACCGCCGCGTGTTTGGCGGCCAAGGCGGCGATCTGGTCCGCCAACGCGCGGTCGCCCGGGCGAAAATACGGCACCAAAGGCAGTTTCCCAATCTTCATCACGAAGTAGGGGGTGAAAGGGGGGATGCAACTTGCCGGATCGAGGCCGTCGAGGCAGGAGACGGCGGCCGAGTGGGTGGCGTGCAGGTGGACGATGGCGCCGGCCGACGGCCGGTGCTGGTAACCCGCCAGGTGCAAGAACGACTCCTTGCTCGGTGGATCGCCGGAGAGGTGGCGCCCCTCCCAATCCACCCTCGACACCGTCGCTGGATCCAGTTCGCCCAAGCAAGCGTTCGTCGGCGTGAGCAGCCACCCGTCCTCCAGCCGCGCGCTGACGTTGCCGCTGCTGCCCGGGCTCAAGCCGCGGGCGTGGAGGCTGCGGCCGATCTCGACGATGCGTTCGCGGAGGGCAGTTTCGTTCGTCATGGC
>CAXUNV010000328.1:0-702 GCA_964252355.1 uncultured Chthoniobacterales bacterium
GAGCCGGGCTTGAGCGACCCCGGGATGCCTTCAAGGTCCCTCCACTACGGCACCCTTCGCCCGGCGGACGTCGACCTGGGTGGCCACCCGGCTTAGCCGGCCGGGGTCAACGCGCCCCACCGGGTCAACCGCGAGTTCCCGCTCTCCTCGAAACGCCGAACCCGGAATCCGGCTCCGCCTCAGAACACCTCGGGACGCTCCTCCAGCGACGGGGTGCGGATCTCGATGCGGACCTCTGCCGAGACGCGCAGGGACGCGACGCGGAAGGCGCAAAGATCCTCCCAAAGGCGGTCCCGGGCCGCGTACCCGGGGACAAGGGCGACGTCGACATCGGCATGGGCGTAACGCAACGTGATGAGGGCATCGCCCAAGGCATCGACGGAGAGCAAGGCCGAGTAAGGCAACGCCATCGCCCGGGGCGGTCTGTCGAGTTGGAACGTGCACATCAACCCGGGCTCGCCGCCCGGATGACAACCGTACGCCCGTTGTTCGGGGCGAATCGTGCCGAAGCCGCTGCTCACCCCATTAGCACAACAAACTATTAGGGTGTTGTCAATCACTGGTCCGTGCGTCGCACGGGATCAGCCGGCCCTTGCAGGTGCGCCAGCATTTCGCCCACCAAAAACAGCGATCCGGTCACCAAGATGTCGCCCCCGGTCCGGCGGGCGCCCGCCCGACCCGCCCCCGCCGAGGTGTAGGTTT
>CAXUNV010000328.1:712-5711 GCA_964252355.1 uncultured Chthoniobacterales bacterium
GCGGCAACTCCGCCGGCAAAAGTTCCGACAACTCTTGCGGGTCCAGGCCGCGCGCGCTGTTGACCGGGACCAAGTGGAAGCCGTCGGCGATTTCCCACAACGCCTCAGCCATTTCGCGCAAGGCTTTTTCCCGCAACCCGCCGAACACCACCGTGGGCCGGGTGCCGGGCCGGTACTCCCGCCAAGTTTCGACCAAGCGCCGTGCGGCCGGCAGGTTGTGCGCGCCGTCCAGCACGAGGTCCGGCGGGACCCGTTGGAAGCGCCCCGGCCAGACGACTTCGGCCAGCCCGCGCCCGACGTCGGCCGCCGTCGGTTGGAGTCCCGCGGCGCGGAGCCCAGCCAAGGCGACGGCGGCGTTCATTCTCTGGTGGGAGCCGAACAACCCGACGGCCACGTCCCGGACCGGTTCCGTGACGAACCTTAAGGGTGCATCCCGCTCGCCGGCCACGCGCTCCAAAACCCGTGCGACGCCCGGGAGCTGCGGCCCGGAGACGACCGGCACGCCCCGTTTGATGATGCCGGCCTTTTCGTACGCAATCTCCTCCACGGTCTCACCCAGGATCGCCATGTGATCCAGGCCAACCGGGGTAATGACGGACGCCGCGGGTTCGATCACGTTTGTCGAGTCGAGTCGGCCACCCAACCCGGTCTCCAAAGCCACCAACTGCACGCCCTGTTGCTGGAAATGCCAAAAGGCGAGTGCGGTGGTGACCTCGAAGAACGTGGCCGGGTGGTGGGCGGTCGCCGCGCGGATGAGCGACAACCCCGCCACCAATTCGCGGTCGCCGATCGGGACGCCATCCACCTGGATTCTTTCCTGGAAACGCACCAAATGCGGGGAGGTGAACAGGCCGGTGCGCAGCCCGGCGGCGCGGCTGACGGCGGCGGCGAAGGCGCAAACCGAACCTTTGCCGTTGGTCCCGGCGACGTGCAGGTAACGGAGCCCGGTGTGGGGATTGCCCAGGCGCGCCAGCAGCCCGCGGACGCTCTCCAAGCCAAGCTTCACCCCGCGGTTCTGCAGGCCGAACAACCAGTCGAGGGCGTCGTGGACGGTACGGTCGGCGGCATTCAAAGCGAACACGGGAGGGGGCGGCGTGGCGGCTCAGGCGCCCAAGTAGCCGAGCAGGTTCGCCAGGGTGGCGCGCAGGTCGCGCCGGTGCACGATGAGGTCGAGCAGGCCGTGCTCCTGCAGAAACTCGGCCGTCTGAAACCCTGGCGGCAGATCTTGGTGAGTGGTCTCGCGGATCACGCGCGGGCCGGCGAAGCCGATCATGCACTTCGGTTCCGCCAGGATCAGGTCCCCGAGGGAGGCGTACGACGCCATCACCCCTGCCGTGGTCGGGTGGGTGAGCACCGACAGGTAGGCCAACCCCGCGTCGGCGTGCCGGCCCAAGGCGCCGCTGGTCTTGGCCATCTGCATGAGGCTGAGCATGCCTTCGTACATGCGCGCACCGCCGGAGGCCGACACAATCACCACCGCCCGGCGGTCGGCGGTGCTGCGTTCGATGAGACGGGTAATTTTCTCGCCGACGACCGAACCCATGGTGGCGGCCAGGAACCCGAAATCCATGACGGCCAACCCGACCCGGTGACCCTCGATGAGTCCAAACCCGGTGATGACGGCATCCTTCAAACCGGTTTGGGCTTGGTAACTCCGGAGTCGGTCGCCGTAGGTTGCCACCCCCTTGAAATTCAGGGCGTCGACGGATTGCAGTTCGGGGTCAAACTCCTCGAAGCTGGCCGGGTTAAGCAACGTGGCGATCCGCTCCGCGGCCGAGAACGTGAAATGGTGGTCGCATTTCGGGCAGACTTTCAGGTTTTGCTCAAGCTCCAAATGGTGGATGACCTCACCGCACCCTGGACATTTCTGCCAAAGACCCTCGGGCATCTCGCGTTTTTTGGTGCCGCCAAGTTTAAGGGAGGGTTTGGGAAAGATGGCCATAGGACTAGGGTTAGCCGCGGGCGACGGTGAGGGCCAGCACCGACCGGGCGCCGCCCTGCCGGAGCGCGACGGCGCACTCGTGAAGCGTCGATCCGGTGGTGAGGACGTCGTCGATCACCAGGAGGCGTTTGCCTGCGAAGGTCGTACCTTTGCGTGGGGCGAACGCCTCGCGCAAGTTCCGCGTGCGTTCCGCCCGGTCAAACCGGGTTTGGGTGTCGGTGTGGCGCGTGCGCCGCAAGCAGTCGTAGACGGGCAGCTGAGCGGTCGCCCCAAGGATTTCGGCGAGCGCCTGGGCTTGGTTGTAGCCGCGCTCCCGTCGGCGCAAGGGATGGAGTGGCACCGGCACCAAGGCGTCAAAGGGTTCGTCGCCGAGCCTTTCGTCGGCAAAACCGGCGATCAGCCAAGCCCCGAGCACTTGACGCAGATGGAACTGCCGGCCGTATTTAAACCGGTGCACAAGCTCCCGGGCGAGGCCCGCCGACCGCACCGCCGCGACCGCGCACTCAAACGCGAACGCCTGCCCTTCGCAGTTGGGGCAAGCGGGCACGGTCTCGGTGGAACCTGGGTAGGGTCGGGAGCAAGTGACGCAGCGACGCGGACCGATCCAGGGCACGGCGGCGGCGCAGGCGACGCAGAGGCGCAGCCCTTCGTCGACCGCGAGCCCACAGCCGAAACAATGGCTGGGGTAAAGCAGTTCAATCAGGGTGTCCCACCAGGGGCGCAGGCGAACGTTCACGCAGGAAGAGGTACCAACAGAGCAGCCAGAGGCAAAGCAAGACCGTCACGGCGCCGAGGCCGACGGTCAAATCGGGCCCGAACCAAGGCGAGGCATCCCGGACGCGCTTGGCGAGCTTGTTGAAGCCCATCTTGCCAAACACCAGCCCGGCGTGCAGCCCGATGGGTAACCAGAGGGAGCGGGTGCGCAACGCCGCGTGGGCCAGCAGCGCGCCCAGGATGAAGAGGGCGACGAACCCCGCCAGGAGCGCATCCGGTTCGGCGAACGGCTTGAACACCTGCGGCAGCAGCGCCCACCCGGAAAACCACCGGACCTCGCCGGGCGGCGCCTCGGACGGTTTGACGAAGTGCAGCACGGCGAAGAGGGCGGAGACGAACGCGGCGGCAGCCACGGGCCGGGCCGTGCGGCGGACCGCGCCCAAGATCAGCCCCCGGAACAACCCTTCCTCAAGCAGGGCGACCGAGATGGCCGTCAACAGCACCCGCGGCAACAACGCCAAGGGCAGGGGATTTTTCGGGTGATAGATGCCCGCCGCAAGCAGGGCGCAACCCAGCGTCGCCATCACCCCCGCCGCGAGGAGGAACCCCCCAAAGAGATCGCGCCAACGGTGCGGGTTGGGCGCGAAGCCGAGCCCGCGCCAGTGTCCGACGCCGACCGTGCGGAGCAGCGGGACCAGCAGCGCAAAGGCCGCCAGGAGCACGGCCCGGTTGAAGTAGCGCTGGAGGTCCGATTCCGCCAGGAATCCGAGCGGATGGTACGCCGTGCCCAAGGCGTGACCCGCGTAATAGAGGGCCGGCGAAAAGGCTGCCCCGAGCAGAAGGCACCCCAACAGGTAGGACCCGATCGCCCACGCGGTACGCAAGGCGTGGAATTACCGTGGACTGTTCAGCCCCGCAAATGGAAGTTGGGCGCTCATGCACAACCGTCACGCCTGGATCCAGAAGCTTGGGGACGGCGTGCGCCGTGAGGTTCGCGGGATCAAGCACGGAAAAGGCTGGCGCCTCCAAGCCAAGCGCTCCGACGAGGAGCGGTGGACCTATTACGACGAACCGACCCTGGACGATTTGACGGAGTTCCGCGACATCCTGTTCCGCAAATATCAACGCCGCCGGGCGGCGTACGAAGACGTGGTTTGGGCCGAACGGGAACTCGCGCGACTGCGTCACGAGCTCGGCGTGCCGTCGCCTAGCGTCGACGGGCCGACCGAAGAATGAACGCGACCTGGACGGCGGCGCGCGAGGCGGACCTGCGGCACGTCTGGCACCCGTTCACCCCCATGGCCGCGTGGCTGGAGGCAGAGCCGCTGATGTTGGTGCGTGGTGAGGGCGCTTGGCTGGAAGACGACGCCGGGCGACGTTACCTGGACGGCAACTCCTCCATTTGGACCAACCTGCACGGCCACAACCATCCGCGCATCAACGCCGCGGTACGGGAGCAGCTTGAGCGTGTGGCCCACACCTCTTTTTTGGGGGCCACCAACCCAGCGGCCGCCCTGCTGGCCGAACGTTTGGTCGGCCTCGTTCCAGACACCGGTCTGGAGAGGGTGTTTTACTCCGACGACGGCTCGACTGGCATCGAGGTGGCCCTCAAAATGTCGCTGCAGTACCATGCGCAAAACGGCGCTCCCGAGCGGTCGCGCTTCGTGGCCTTCGACGGCGCTTACCACGGCGACACCTTTGGCGCGTCCAGCTTAGGCGGGATCCCCGCGTTCCACGACCGCTTCGCCGCGTACGGCGTTCCCGTGGACCGGATCCGCGATCTGGATGGCTTGGCCCGGTGCGATCCCGCAAGGGTCGCGGCGGTGGTGATCGAGCCCTCCATCCAGGGCGCGGCCGGCATGCGCCGGTGGCCCGACGGTCTGCTGCGCGGGATCGAGGCTTGGTGCCGTCATCACGACGTCTTTTTGGTGCTCGACGAGGTGATGACCGGGTTTGGCCGGACCGGGCAGATGTTCGCCCACCAGCACGAAGGGGTTCGTCCGGACTTCCTGGTGCTGGCCAAGGGTCTGACCGGCGGCTATTCGCCGTTGGCGGCGACCTTGACCACGGCGCGCGTGTTCGACGGTTTTTTGGGGCGGCCCGACGAGGGGCGCACGTTCTTCTACGGCCACAGCTACAGCGGGCACGCCCTGGGGTGCGCGGCGGCGCTGGCCAGCCTGGACATCTTCCGGGAGGAACGGGTTTTGGAGACTCTCGCGACACGGATCGAGACCTTCGGCCGCGAACTCGACCAAGCGCAGGCTTGGCCCCACGTGCGGGCGGTGCGCCGGTGCGGGTTCATCGCCGGCGTCGAGTTGGGCCGGGCGGACGGCACCCCGTACG
>CAXUNV010000329.1:0-2156 GCA_964252355.1 uncultured Chthoniobacterales bacterium
CCCCTAAAGCCGGGCGGCTTTTCTCCATCCCCCTTTGGCCTCTGTCGTTTGGCCGGTGCGCAGCGCCCCACGTCAAACTGCAAACGTTGAACGTCTTACCCCTCCAGACTTGCCTCTCACCCGATCAGCTCCAAGTAAACCTCCTCCAGGCGCCGCAACTGGCGCTCAAGATCAAAACCCTCGCGCACGGTGCTGGCCGCAGCGGCACCCAAAGCCGCCCGGTGCGCGTCGTCGACGGCCAGCTTCAAGGCAGCGTCGGCTAAGCCGTCTGCGTCCCCCTCGGCCACCAAGCAGCCGTTGACCCCATCTGCCACCGCTTCCGGAATCCCGCCGTGGCGTGTGGCCAGGACCGGCAGACCTGTCGCCATGGCTTCGAGCAAGCTGTTGGGAATGCCTTCTTGGTTGCCGTCGTTGCCCGTTTCGCTCGGGTGCAGAAACAGGTGGGCTCGACGATACGCTTCTTGCAGTGCGGCCGGTGCGAGAAACCCTGTGAAGGCAACGCCGTCGAGCACGCCGAGTTCTTTGGCCCGAGCCTTTAGCGAGGTTTTCAACGGGCCATCTCCGGCGATCGTCAACGTCGCCTGCGGCCAACGGGTCCGGAATCGGGCGTAAGCCCGCAACGTGACCTCAAGGCCCTTTTTCTCCACCAGCCGGCACGCCTGCAACCACCGCCAACCGCCGTCGGCCGGGGCAACGCGGTCGCAGGCAGGATAATCGGTCAGCGGAACGCCGGTGCGTTGCACCCGCAATTTGTCCGGGGGACATCCCCACCGGCGTAGGGCGTCTGCCAATGAATCCGATCGGGCCAAGACGCGGTCCACGTTGGCAAAAACGAGTTGGAGACGTCGCTTGGCCGCCACCGTCCCCAGACCGACCCGGACGTCGGCCCCATGGAAGGAGACCACCGTCGGCACAGGCCGACGCTGCAACAGCGGCTCCCAGAACAAGGCGTTGTTGCCGAAGTAAATGTGCAGCAGCCGGGCGCCGAGGCGGGCCAAGAGGGCCTCCATGGCCCGCACTTCGGAGGGGTAGGCGCGCAACGGGTGCCGCCGGATTTGTCGTTGCCAAACCCGCTGCCACCCGCGCCAGGGCGAGCGTGGCAGCAGGTGCACCGGGGCGAAGGGAAAGTGGTCCGCGTTCTCCCGTTTGAACGCCAGCGCGGAGGGTAAGACCCGGCGTAGACCCGCTACCTGCCGGTAGACGTGCAGCATCTCCGGTTTTAGGAAAGTGGGACAAAAAATGGCCACCAGCGCGGGCTGGCTACCGGCTTCGGCCGCGGCGGTTGAACCGCCGACACCGTGGAAGGCGTGCGTCACAAAAAGAAAGGGCCAGGGCGATCACGCCCCGGCCCGCACCAACACCCCGACCGATTCGTCAAAACGTCAGCGAAAAAAGTCTCCAAAACCTGCCGCGTTCCCGCGCGTCGTTCGGGTCAGCGGCCACCACCTGCTCGCCGCTGCCGTAACGACGCGGGGCCAAGGGGCTAAGCAACTGCAGCTTGTTTGGGGCGTACTGAAACTTCCTCACCATGTCAGAGTTGGAGTTTTGCTCCACCGCCGGCCGCGCCGGTTCCACTTGGGGTGCTACGCGCGGCGTCGTGCGAAACTCTTGGGCGAACGCGCCGCCCACGAAGGTCAGCGTCGAAAAGATCAAGGCCAAAAAGAATGATTTCATGAGAAGCCTCCCCGGCTAAGGACCAAACGTACTCTTGCCAATACCAGAACGAAAGGGGCAAGTCTGCAGGATGCGAGGGTTTGCCCTTAGCTTTACCATCGGGCCTTCCGCGGTGGTTTGCCGGGGGTGCCGAGGAGATCAGTGGCCGGGGAGGTGGTAGCCCAAACGCGTCAGGTCGACGGCGTTGAACGATTTTTCTTGGGGGGTGGCGCGGGCCCGCCGCTCGGATCCGAAAAAGAAAGCGTAGACCTTACCCCCTTCCGGATCGTCCCGGTCCAGGGGACCCGAAGGGTGTTCCACCAGCCTACCCTGCTCCAGCGTGTAGAAAGTGACGTCGCTGAGCAAATTCGATTGTTGGCGGTCGCGGTTGTCGAGCTCCAAGCTGTACCCCTGGACCATGCCTTCCCGACCTCCCAGTGCTGGGATCGGCCCGACGTAGATGCCTGCGAAATCGATGAGTACGTCCGCATCGGGTGCCGTAA
>CAXUNV010000329.1:2210-5701 GCA_964252355.1 uncultured Chthoniobacterales bacterium
ACCCAAAGCCAAGTGTCGGGTCCGGAGCGTCGGTACCACGTACCCACAAAGACCTCGGGTTGGCCGTCGCCGTCCACGTCGACGGTTTCGGTTTTCAACACCAACAACGGCCAAGCGTTGGCTTCGCGGTCCGGCACGCGCATCGCCAAGTAATCGGCGATGGGGTCGGCCACCGTCGGCCTCGGGTCCGTCTCGCTGCCTCCCCAGACGAGGTTCACGGGCAAAATGGCCGGCCCGACCACGGCGAGGGCGCATCCCGCCCACCTTCGGAGTTTCGACCATGCCCGCTTCTGCACCATCCATCGAAAGTACCGGCCCTGCGCCGGCCGCAAACGCTTTTACAAGGCAAACACGCCCGCGGCTGCACCCCGACTGGCTGCTAAGCCAACAAAGGGGTGTTGTGGTCCGGTGGCGGGGAGGCGACACGCAAGGATGGAATACCGATACCTGGGCAAGACCGGCTTACGGGTGAGCGAACTGTGCCTCGGCACCATGACGTTCGGGCGCGAGAACGAAGCGAGCGAAGCGGAAAGTCACGCGATGTTGGACCGCTTCGTGGCGGCGGGCGGCAATTTCATCGACAGCGCCAACGTCTACAGCCGCGGGATTTCTGAAGAGATCGTCGGACGCTGGCTGCGAAACCAACGGCGCGACGACTTGGTGGTCGCCACCAAAGTGCGTTTCCCGATGGGTGAGGGACCAAACGAGCATGGCGTCAGCCGCAAACATATCCTCTCTTCCGTCGAAGCGAGCCTGCGTCGGCTGCAGACGGATTACCTCGACCTCTACCAAGTTCACTGCTGGGATGCGCAAACGCCGTTGGAAGAGACTCTTTCCACCCTTCACGGCTTGGTCGAACGCGGCGCGGTCCGTTACCTCGGGGTCAGCAACTACACGGGGTGGCAATTGCAGCGCGCCATCGATCTCTCTCGGGAACGCGGCTGGGAACCGTTCGTCTGCCTGCAACCACAGTACAACCTTCTCTGTCGCACGACGGAATGGGAGCTGATCCCGGTCGCATTGCGGGAAGGTTTGGGCGTAATCCCTTGGAGTCCCCTGCGCGGCGGATGGTTATCCGGCAAGTTCCACCGTGGGATGAGCGCGCCGCCACCCGGATCTCGGATCGAGATCGCTGAGCAAAAAGGTTGGATGGAGAATTGGTCGGCTTACAACAACGAGTACACTTGGCGGGTCTTGGACGGCTTGCATGCCGCGGCCAAAGGGACCGGGAAGACGCCCGCGCAAGTGGCGATCAACTGGCTCCTACGAAAACCGGGGGTGACGGCGCCCATCGTCGGTGCGCGCAACCTCGGGCAGTTGGAAGGCAACCTTGGCTCGGTCGGTTGGGAATTGAGCCCGGAACAAGTGGCTGCCTTGGATGCGGCGAGCGCGGTCCCGTCGGTTTACCCGTACGACTTCATTGCGGAGGTCGGCGACGACCGCTGAGCGGCCGACCCGCCGGGGTGGGGTAGGTGTCCCACCTGCCCAGGGGAGCGCAGGCGTCCCGCCCGTATGGCGGAACCGATGCCTAACCGGAATGGGCGAAGTGGCCGCGGAATCCCCGTCACCGGCTACAACGGGCGGGACGCCCGCGCTTCCTTTGTGCCTGGCGTGGCCTCGCGCCTCGCCCCATCAGTCGTCGTCGTCGGCGGCGGGGCACCGGCCCTCCCGACACGAGTTCCCAAAAAAGAAAGGGGACGCGCCCCCCGACGCGTCCCACTCCGTCACCGGTGAGAACCGGCAACTATATGTCCATGAGCTAGACAAAAGACCATACGACCATACCAAGCACTTCTAAAGTGATTTTTCATAAATTTTGCTCGGTTAAGGTTTTCGCAAAAGTGTTAAGCAAAAGGGCGCAGGAGGTGGCACCCGCATCAAGGATGCCACGGGAACGTTCCCCCAACCGGCTCGCTCGCCCCAGTTTCGCCACCAACCCGCGCGTCGATTCTTTTCCCTCCTCTGCCGCTTCGGCCATCGCGCGCACGGCAGCCGAGAGATCCTCGCCCCTGCCCACCGCTTCGTGCAACGCTTCCTGGGCTGGCGCGAGGGCGTCTATAATGGTCTTATCGCCCACTTTGGCACCGGCGAGGTCTTCCACACCCTTGCGCGCCGCGGTCAGCATTTCATCTAAGGTGGCGGGGTCGATGGTTTCCTTGCCTTTGCTCTTCAGGCTCATCTGGACGAAGAAAGTGCCATAAATCGGCCCCATGGCGCCGCCGATGTTCGTCATCAGGGTGCGGCCGATCAACGCGAGCCCTTCGGAGACCGGGACCTCGCGTTCACCGAGCGCCGTCTTCGCTTGGCCAAAACCTTTGCCCATGTTGATGCCGTGATCGCCGTCCCCGATCGCCCCATCGACCTCGCTGAGATACCCTTTGTTTGCCTCGATCGTGTCGACGAGGGCGAGCGTGAGCTCGCGACCGCGTGCCGCTGGATAGTTCGCCATGTTCGTGACCTTTGTGCGTCGGGTTTACCGGGCGTGCTGAGTCAACCCGACGCTTTCGCAATCGGCATCGATCAGCCCTTTGAGTTCCTCGTCGAGTTTCAGCATCGTGACGGTCACGCCCATCATCTCGAGTGAGGTGAAGTAATTACCGACGTAGGCGCGATGAACGCGGATGTCCGCTTCACCCAACAGTTCGTGGATGCGCTTGTAGGCGATGTACAACTCCATCACCGGCGTCGCACCCAAGCCGGATACCAACACCACGACCTCATCGCCTGAGGTGAACGGGAGGTCCGGCAGGATGTAATCCAAACAGAGACGCGCGATTTCGTCGGCCGGGGCCAACTTCGTGACCAGTACCCCGGGTTCGCCGTGGTGGCCGATGCCGACCTCCATGGTGCCAGGTTCAATCGTGAAGTTCGGCTTCCCGACCGCCGGAATGGTGCAGGGAGTGAGACCCACGCCGATGCTGCGGGTGTTGTCGATGGATTTTTGCGCCGCCGCGATTACCTCATCCAGACTAGCGCCCTGGGCGGCTTTGGCGCCGCCGACCTTCCACATCAAGACTTCGCCGGCCACACCTCGGCGCTTCTGACGTTCCTCCTTCGGTGCAGACGCCACGTCATCATTGGCCACGACGGTTTTGACCTCGATGCCCTCCAACTCGGCCAGTTGCTTGGTCATCTTCACGTTCATGTTGTCACCGGCGTAGTTGCCGTAAAGGACGGCGACGCCTTTGCCGCCATCGGCTGCTTTGACCGCGTCGAAGAAAGCCTGCGCGGAAGGCGAGGTGAAGATTTCACCGACGGCCACCGCGTCGCACAAATTCTTGCCGACATAGCCGATGAAGGCTGGCTTATGGCCGGAACCGCCGCCGGTGACCACGCCGACTTTGCCGGCGACCGGCGCATGCGCGGCTTTGATGACGCGGGGGTTTTCCGTCGCAGCGACGAGGTGGGAGTGGGCGTGAAGAAAGCCTTGGAGCATGTCTTCGACGACAAGCATCGGATCGTTGATGATGCGTTGGGTGGGTGAATAGGGC
>CAXUNV010000330.1:0-5699 GCA_964252355.1 uncultured Chthoniobacterales bacterium
GACAAGGGGGACTTGCGGGGCGAGTCAAACGGGTTTAAGGAAGGGTCGCGCAGGCCCGCTCAGGGTGGCGCCTGACCCCATCTGCGGGGCTTCGGGCAGATGTGGACGTCGTGCACGGCGGGATGACGTGAAAACCGTAAAAACGGTCCTAATTCGATCACCTTCGCACGCCGCATGACCTGAAAACGGCCGAAAACCGCGGGACCGGCGGAATTTTTCACTCAGGTCTTAACCCTATTTAAACCTAGGGGTAGCTCCGGCAAATGTTGGTGGGGCGGGGCAAATTTCGTTGACCGGCGTGGCGCGGAATGGCTAGAAGTGGGGCGTTGTGGAGCACCATGGTTGACCGTGCCGAACGCCCCTCGTTATGCCCCCATTGCCTGCCGTCCCGCCCATCTTCGCCGGCGAGTTTCGGCACGCCATGGACGCCAAAAATCGCCTCACCATCCCGTCCCGTTGGCGTCGTGGGGAGGGGGACGAATTCTTCGCCATCCCGGACTTGGACGGCGGGTTTTTGATGGTCATGCCGCCGGAGGTGACGCAACGGGTGGCCGAAGTGGTGGAGGCCGACGCGAGGCTGACGCCGCTGGAGCGACGGAAGTTCGTCCGCCAATTCTACGCCAGGGCACAGCACCTGCCGTCGGACAAAGCCGGCCGGATCGTCATCCCGGAGGAACAATGCCGGCAGCTTGGTCTCCGCGGCGAAGTGGTCTTGGTCGGATGCCAGTCCCGGTTCGAAATTTGGAGTCCGGAGAAGTGGCACGCCGCCTTTGCCGACGATACGCCGACTTTTCGCAACGTGCTCGGGATGCTGGGTTTATGATGAGTCGTTGATGGGTGGACCTCGCAAGACGCATGGCAATTATGACGGGGCAGCACGACAGCGGCGCACTTTCTATGACAGACCCGGCCGGAAATCGGCCTTACCACCAGCCGGTCTTGCTCGCCGAGGTCTTGGCGGTGCTGCAGCCCGGCCCGGGGCGGCGTTATTTTGACGGCACGTTCGGCGGCGGCGGCCACAGCCGCGCGCTGCTGGAAGCCGGGGCCAGCGTGGTGGCCGGCGACCGCGATCCAGACGCGTTGGGCGAAGCCCGTGCGCTTTTCGCCCGCTACGGCGAACGCTTCTGTTGCCTGCAAACCGAGTTGAGCGCCGCGGTGGAGCGGCTGGCGGCGTTGCGCCTAGGATCTTTCGACGGCGTGCTCTTGGATTTGGGCGTCTCCTCGCACCAACTCGACGTGCCGGAACGGGGGTTCAGTTTTGCCCAAGACGGCCCGCTCGACATGCGCATGAACCCGCAGGACGGGCCGACGGCGGCGGACCTGCTGGCCGATGCGGACGAGGTGCAATTGGCGGATTGGTTTTGGCGTTTGGGGGAAGAGCCGGCCGCGCGCCGCGTGGCGGCGCGCATCGTGCGGGAACGGACGCTTCGCCCGTTGCGCACCACCACCCAGCTGGCGTCACTCGTCGCGGCCGTCGTCCCGCGCCGTGGGCCGCGACACCCGGCGACGCGCGTCTTCCAAGCTTTGCGCATGGCGGTCAACCGTGAGTTGGACGAGATCGCCCAAGCCCTCAGCACCCTGCGCGACGTGCTCACGCCGGGCGGGCGGTTGGCGGTCATCACGTTCCATTCCTTGGAAGACCGCTTGGTGAAGAACTACCTGCGCGACCTCTGCCGCCAATGGGACGACCGGCCCGAATGGCCGGCGCCCCGACCCAACCCGCTCTACGGCTTTCGCCAAGTCGGCGCCCGGCCCGTCACCCCGAGCGAAGCGGAAATTTCCCGAAACCCGCGTGCCCGCAGCGCGAAACTCCGAATCGTCGAACGCCTCCGCCATGAACCGTAGCACCCGTCGAAACGTCACTTACTCCCTGAAGATCGCCTCCATGTTCAAGGTGGTGCTGTGCACCACCCTGCTCGCCGCCTCGGGGCTAACGTACGTCTACTTGAAGAACGGCGAGCAGCAATGCGGGAAGGTCCAGCGCCAGTTGGAGGTGGAACTGACCAAGCTGAAGGCGGGCAATGAAGTGGTGAACTCGCAGATCGCCGCCCTGAGTTCGCGCGCCTACCTGGAGAAAAAGCTGGCGAAGGAGACGCTCGGGCTCGTGCCGATCGCCAACGACCAGCTGGTGCACCTGAACAGCCGCCGCGAGCGCCACGACGGCCTGCGCATGGTCTCCAACGGGTTTCGGAAATAGGACCGGGCGTGGCCGATGGCTTGGGATGCGCCAACGCGTGCCGTCACGGTCGCTTTCGGGCTGGTGGCGTTGTTCAGCGTCTACTCCTTTCGGTTAATCGATTTGCAGCTCGTCAAGCACGACGAGTACACCGCGCGCGCCGCGGAAAAGCATGTCCACAAGCAAACCATCTACGCCAAACGTGGCGCCATCCTCGACGTCCATGGGGAAGTCCTCGCCAACAACCTGCCCGTCGAGACGGTGGTTGGAGACGCCTCGCTCGTCCGCGAGCCGATGGCTGTGGCTGAGGCAATCGCAAATGGGCTGGAGGTGGATCCGCGCGAACTCGCCGCAAAACTGAGCGGCGGTGGCAAGTACGTCATCCTAAAGGCGGAAGTCGCGGAGGAGAAGGCCGAAGAGATCCGGGCCAACCTGCGCGCCGCTAAGCTGCGCGGCGTGCGTTTTGAACCCGACTACCGCCGCATGTATCCCAACGGCGCGCTCCTCTCGCAGGTGCTCGGGTTCGTCGACCACAAGCACGAGGGGGTGATGGGGGTGGAGCGCACCATGCAGGAATTCCTGGTGGGTGCCGATGGGTTCCGCTACATCGAGATCGACCGGACGGGGCGCGAGCTGGTCCCGTACCGCGGCCTGGAACGCCCCGCCAAAGACGGCTGCGACGTCACCCTCACCGTCGATTTGGGACTGCAAAGCATCGTGGAGCAAGAGATCGACGCCGCCTGCGCGCAGTACCGGCCGGAAAAGGCGGTGGCGGTGATGATGCGGCCCGACACCGGCGAGATCCTGGCGATGACGAGCCGGCCGACGTTCGATCTGAACGCCGCCGGCGAATCCAAACCGGAGCAGCAGAAGAACGCGGGCATCGTCGACATGGTCGAACCCGGCTCCACCTTTAAGATCGTGACCACCTCGGCGGCGCTGCAGGAAAAGTTGGTGACTCCCGAGACGACCATCTTCTGCGAGAACGGCCGCTTCCAGTACGCAGGCCGGATCCTGCGCGACGCGCACCCGATGGGGGTGCTCACGGTGCACCAAGTGCTCGCCAAATCCAGCAACATCGGGGTGGCCAAGCTCGCGCTGCAACTCGGGGATGCGAAGCTCTACGAATACGTGCGCCGGTTCGGCTTCGGCGAACGCAGCGGGGTCGCGCTCAGCGGCGAGATCCCGGGGTTGGTCATCCCCCTCCAGCGCTGGAGCAAGCTGGAGATCACGCGCATCCCGATGGGCCAATCGATCGCGGTGACGCCGTTGCAGATGACGGCGGCGATGTGCGCGATGGCCAACGGCGGCAAGCTGATGAAACCGCTGGTGGTCTCGCGCATCACCGACGCCGACGGCCGGCCGGTGGCCACTTTCGCGCCCGAGACGCTGCGTCAGGTCGTCTCGCCCGAAACCACCAAGAAGGTGGTGGCCGCATTGAAGGATGTCGTCAGTAAGCAAGGCACGGCGCAGAAGGCCGCCGTCAAAGGGTTCGCGGTGGCGGGCAAGACGGGGACGGCGCAGAAGGTCAACCCGCAAGGCGGTTATTTTCAGGGCCGTTACGTGACCTCGTTCGTCGGGTTCATGCCGGCCGACGCGCCGCGGTTCACCCTGCTGGTGATGCTGGACGACCCGCAGACGAAGCCGGGCGAAGCCTTTGGCGGGGCCGTGGCGGGCCCGGTGTTCGCCCGCATCGCCGAACGCGCGGCCAACTACCTCGACTTACGCCCCACCGAACTGGTCGCACCGACGCCGCCGCTGGCGGGTGCGGGTGGGGCCAAGGCCAAACCTGAACCCTCGACGCCGGACATCCCGGACTGAGCGCTCCCATGCAGCTTTCACGCCTCATCGAACGGCTCCAACCCATGGCGGTGCACGGTCCGGCCGACCGGGAGATCGTCGCCCTCTGCTACGATTCCCGCAAGGCCGTGCCGGGCAGTCTCTTTGTCGCCATCCGCGGCGAACGGACGGACGGGCACGACCACATCGACGGTGCCCTGCGGCGCGGGGCGGTGGCGCTGGTGACCGAACGGGTCGTGCGGGCGGAAGGCGCGACGGTTCTGGTGGTGCCGCACGCGCGCCGGGCATTGGCGCAGGCGGCGGCGGCGTTCTACGGGGACCCGGCGTCGAGGCTGCGCACGGTCGGGGTCACCGGCACCAACGGCAAAACGACGGTCGTTTACCTGCTGCGCCACCTGTTGGAGCGCGCGGGCCTGCGGGCGGGCCTGCTTGGCACCGTCGGCTACGAGATGGGCGGCCGGACGTTGCCGGCCGCGCGCACCACGCCGGAGGCGCTCGACCTGCAACGGTTGCTGGCGCAGTGCGTGGATGCCCGTTGCGGCGCGGTGGTGATGGAAGTCTCTTCCCACGCGCTCGCGCAGGAGCGGGTGGCCGAGATCGCCTTTGACGTCGGCGTGTTTACCAACCTGACGCAGGACCACCTTGATTTCCACGGCAGCATGAAGGCGTATTTCGACGCCAAGGCGCGGCTTTTTGCCGGCTTGCGCGCTCACCCGCAACGGACCCGCGCCGCCGTCATCAACATCGATGATCCCTACGGCCAACAATTGGTGGCCCGGTTTGGGCGGGACCTGCCGGTGGTGACGTATGGCATGGGTGCACGGGCCGACTTTCGCGCCAGCAACTTCAAGGTGGAGCTCAGCGGCAGTTCCTACCAACTCGACGCGCAGGAACGTTCCTACCTGGTGCGGTTGCCGCTCATCGGCCGGTTCAACATCCTCAACTCTTTGGCGGCGCTGGCCGCCGCCCACGGCCTGGGCGTCGACCTGCGGTCCTCGGTGTTGGCCCTGGCGCGCGCGCCCCAGGTGCCGGGCCGTCTGGAGGTGGTGCCGGCCAAGCGGCAATTCCAGGTGTTCGTCGATTACGCGCACACCGACGACGCGTTGCTCAACGTGCTCAAGACCTGCCGCGACCTGCACCCGCGACGCCTCATCCTGGTGTTCGGCTGCGGCGGGGATCGGGACCGGGCCAAGCGTCCGCTCATGGGCGCGGTGGCCGACGCGCATGCCGACCACGCGATCGTCACCTCCGACAACCCGCGCAGCGAGGACCCGGAGGCGATCATCCGCGAGGTCGCGGCGGGCTTCCGCCAGCGCAAGCCCGAACGCATCGTCGACCGGCGGGAGGCCATCGCCCGCGCGGTGAGCTTGGCGGACGCCCGCGACATCGTCCTCATCGCCGGCAAAGGGCACGAGAAGTACCAGGAATTTGCCGACCGCACGGTGCCGTTCGACGACGTCGAGGTCGCGGCGCGCGCCCTGGAAGACCGGCCGGTCGAACTGCTTCGTCATGGACCCTGAGCCGCTCGACGTCATCGCCGGCTGGTTAGGGGTGCCGGTCCCGCCGGGGACCTGTTCGTGGCGTTGCGCGGCGAACGTTTCGACGGCCACGCCTTCCTCGAACCCGCCTGCATCGACTTCGAGCACAAGCGCTTCTTCCCCGGCGAGATCGGCGAGATGACGGGCGAGATGGGCACGCTGGTATCCTACCGTGGGTCCGGCCC
>CAXUNV010000331.1:0-224 GCA_964252355.1 uncultured Chthoniobacterales bacterium
CGCCTGACGAGTGCGGCCGGCTTCGAGACCGCCAACATCGGCACGATCCTGGCCGCGCAGAGCTCGATCTGGTCGGTGGGCCCGAGCGTGCGGCTGCCGATCTTCGAGGGGTTCCGCAACGAGGCCAACCTGGCCAACGCCAAATCGGTCTATTTGGGCCAGCTGAGCGCCTACCGCGCCCGGGTGCTGCAGGCCTTCAAGGACGTCGAGCACGCCCAGGCCGC
>CAXUNV010000331.1:234-4168 GCA_964252355.1 uncultured Chthoniobacterales bacterium
GGACAGTCATGTCGCTCTGACCACCGTCCCCACCCGGGGCGGGGGCCGGCGGCGCCGGCGGGGGCGGCGGCGCGCCGCTCGCTGGAGCTGAGCCAGCGGCAGTACAACCTGGGGGCGGTCACCTTCCTGGACGTGTTGGACGCCGAGCGCACGCTCTTGGCCGACGAACGGACGGCGGCCCAGATCCTGGGCGCCCGGCTGCAGGCCACCGTGCAGTTGGTGAAGGCCCTCGGCGGCGGCTGGGGCGTGACGTGGCGATGAAGCGCTCCGACCAGAGATGGCGGCGTGGACGGATGGTGGGCACCGCTCCGGGCCACCAGCGTCCGGCCGCAGCCGTTTGGTTCATCAACGCATCAAGAAAGGGAGAGTTGCACCATGCCTGAAGGAAAAGAAGGAAGCGTCAGTCTGCGCACGTGGATCGGGGTGATGGGCACGACGCTCGGCGCCTTCATGGCCGTGCTCGACATCCAGATCACCAACTCCTCGCTGCGCGACATCACGGGCGGGATCGCGGCCACGCAGGATGAAGGCTCGTGGATTTCAACCTCGTACCTCATCGGCGAGATCATCACCATCCCGCTCACCGCGTGGCTATCCCGGGTCTTCAGCGTGCGCTGGTACCTGCTTGGCAACGTCGTGCTGTTCCTCATCTTTTCCGGACTTTGCGGGATCTCGCGGAGTTTGGGCGAGATGGTGCTCTTCCGCGCCGGTCAGGGTTTCACGGGCGGCGTCATGATCCCGATGGCGCTCACGTATTCCCTGAGCACGCTCCCGCCGGCGCTGCAGCCCGTCGGTTTATCGCTCTTTGGGATCACCGCGACGCTCGGCCCCGCCTTGGGCCCCTTCATCGGCGGCTGGCTCACCGACAACTACGGTTGGCAGATGGATTTTTACATCAACCTCGTCCCGGGCATCCTCATGCTCGCGGCGATCCTCTACGCCATCGATCCCAAACCGATGCAGCTGGGGCAGCTCAAGCAGGGGGATTACGCGGGGATCGTCTGCATGGCGATCGGGCTCGGGGCGTTCATCGCTTTCTTGGAGGAAGGCCAGCGCCAGGATTGGTTCAGCAGTGCGTTCGAGCGCTACTGCTTTGCCCTTTTCATGATCTTCATCCCGCTGTTCTTGATCATCGAGTTCACCAGCGCCAAACCGTTCGTCAACCTGCGCCTGATCACGCAGCGGACGCTGGGGTTGTCGTGTTTGGTCAACTTCACGCTCGGGTTGGCGCTCTACGGATCGGTTTACCTTCTGCCGCAATACCTGGAGCAGGTTCAGAGTTACAGCGCTTACCAGACGGGCCAAGCGATGATCTGGATCGGTCTGCCGCAGCTGCTGATTTTTCCCTTCGTGCCGTTGTTGATGAAGCGGTTTGACCTGCGCCTGATGGTCTGCGTCGGTGCCCTCATCTTTGCGGCCAGTTGCTTCATGAACATCCACATGACCTCGCAGTACGGTGGACCGCAGTTCGTGGTCGCCAACGTCGTGCGGGCCATGGGTCAGCCGTTCACCATCGTGCCCTTGTCGCAACTCGCCACCGCCTTGTTGCAGAAAGGGCAACAGGCAGACGGTTCCGCACTCTTCAACATCGCGCGCAACCTGGGCGGCAGCGTCGGGACTGCCACGCTCGACACACTCATCACCCAGCGCGAGCAGTTCCACGATTCGCGCATCGGCGAGTACGTCAACGTCTACAGCTTGCCGGTCCAAGACCGCCTCAACTCGTTGCGGCAGCAATTTATCGCCAACGGGTTTGACCCGGTCACCGCCACCAACCAGGCGTACAGTGCGCTGAAAAGCTTGGTGCGCACGAACGCCTACGTGCTGGCTTATTGCGAAGGGTTCTTGGTGATCGGCATCGCCTTGGTGATCGGCGCCGGGTTGGTCTGGATCTGCCAGAAGGCGAAGCCGAAAGAGGGCGCCGCGGCGCACTGAGGGAGGGAGCCGGGAGGCGTTCCCGGTCTCTGGTTGAGGCGAAGGACCGTGCGAGGTTCGACGTTTGCGGTTTGTCGCCTGACCTGGGACGGCGGTCATCGTGAAACGAGGCACCGCCGGGAACCAAGGGGAGACCGGGCGGGCCACCCCGCCCGCCAAGCACAGCACCTCACCTCACTTCACTTCACCGCGCCCAAGGTCAAGCCACGGACCAGCCAGCGCCGGACCAGCATGCCGAAGAAGATCATGGGCAACACCGTGACGGTGCCGATCGCCATGAGCTTCCCCCAATCGATGCCGCTTTGCGTCATCAGTTGTGCGGCGGCGATCGGGACCGTCTGGTTGCCCGGGCCGCTGAAGGTGGTGGCGAAGGCGTAGTCGTTCCAAGCAAAGATGAAGCAAAGGATCGCGGTGGTGACGATCCCCGGCGTGCTCAGCGGTAGGACGACGTGCAGAAAGGTCTGCCACTTGGAAGCGCCATCGACTTTGGAGGCTTCTTCCAGGGCGATGGGGAGGTCGACGAAAAACGCGTTCATCAGCCAGATCGCGAAAGGTAAGCTAAAGGTTAGGTAAGCGATGATGAGGCCAACCAACGTGTTGAGCAGGTGCAGTTTGCTGTAGAAGAGGTAGAGCGGCAGGACGACGGCGGCGATCGGCGCCATCCGGGTGCTGATGATCCAGAAGGAAAGGTCTGCTTTGCCTTTGAAATGGGAACGGGCGAGGCCGTAACCGGCGGCGGTGCCGAGCACGATGGAGATCACGGTCGAACTGACGGAGGCGATCACGCTGTTCTTGATGTAAAGCGAAAAGGGGCTGCTGCCGCCGAACAAGCCGGCGTAATGCCCGGCGGTTGGGGCGAAGAAAAACTTCGGCGGAAACGCGAACAGGGCGTTGTTCGGTTTGAAAGAGGAAACGATCATCCAAACGATTGGAAAGAGGGTCCACCCGGCGAACGTCAGGACAAAGCCGAGCAGGAGGCCTCCTTTTACCTTGCGCGTGAATCGCCGGGCGGTCATTTGGTCAAGTTTTGGCCGCCCAACGCCCGCAGGAACAGCTTGGCGATGACGATCGTGAAGGTCAGCATGGTCAAGCCGATCGCGGCGGCGTAGCCAAGGTGGAAAAAGCGGAACGCGGTCTCATAAAGGCGGATGGCGACGACTTTGGTGGTGTCGGCCGGGCCGCCGTTGGTGGTAAGGGCGATCGCGTCGAAAAAGCGGATGGCGTCCATTGAACGGATCAGCAGGGCGATGAGGATGATGGGCGAGAGCAGCGGCAACACGATCCGGAAGAGCCGTTGGCCGTACGACGCGCCGTCGATCTTGGCGGCTTCCAAGATGTCTTCCGGTAATGAGGCGAGCCCGGCCGAAACGATCAGGACCACGAGCGGGGTCCATTGCCAAACATCAATCAAGACGAGGGTGGGGAAGGCGGTGGCGGCCGTCCCGAGGACGTTGCCCGAAAAGATCCCGAGGGTGCGCAAGAGCCAGCCGTAGAGGCCGTAGACCGGATCGACTAGAAAATAGCCAAGCAAACCGGCGATCGACGGGGCGATGAAGATGGGCATCATGACGAGGGAAAGGATGAGGTTCCGTCCGAACCGCAAGGCGTGCAGGGCCAGGGCGACGATCACGCCGAGGATCAGTTCGATGCCCACGGTGCAGAGGAAGTAGACCAAGCTGATTCTCCAGCTTTGCCCAATCAAAGGGTCGGAGAAGAGGTGCGTCCAGTTGGCCAAGCCGATGAACCGGAACGACAGCCCGCCCCGCAGCGAGACGTTGTTCAGGCTCATCCAGATCAGGTAGATGAACGGGAAGAGGCTGATCGCCGCGAGGAGGGCCACCGCCGGCAGCATCATGCCGAACTCGAACCGGTAAAGCCGCCACGGCGACGCCCCGCGGCCGGGAAGCGCGGACCCCGCCGTCGCGCCGGGTTTGGCCAGCGTCGCGGCGGTGGGAGCTTTGGGATTCATTTGGGTCACCGCCCGACGCCCCCGCCGGGG
>CAXUNV010000331.1:4178-5697 GCA_964252355.1 uncultured Chthoniobacterales bacterium
GTGCGGGGGGTGTGGTTGTGGTATTGTTGGCGGCCCCCGCCGGCCGCCCGCGGGGGGGGGGGGGCGCTTCGGGTCAACCCCCCTGGTTGATGTTGTCGATGCTTTGCGCGATCGCTTTGCAGGTGTTTTCCGGGCTTTGCCCTGCCGTAAGCATCTTTGAGACCTCGGTGAAGATGACGGTGTCGCACTCGTTCCACGTCGAGATCTTCGGCCGCAGTCCGATGTTTTCCGGTTTCCAAGCTTCCAGCGCGTACTTGGCGGCGAGCATGTTTGGCATGTCCGACTCATGCTCCTCGGCGGCTTCCGCTTCGGGCGAGTCGTAGACGGATTGGCGCGTGGGCGTCCCCCCGCCCACCTTGCTTTTCAAGTCGTCGAGTTGCGCTTCCGGCGATGTCGACCAAACCAGGAAAAGCCAAGCGGCGCGGCGTTCTTTTTCTTTGGCGTACTTGTTGATGCCGTTGCCCGTGCCGCCGTAGAGGTTGGCTGAGCGTTTTGATCCCCTCGGCAGGATGGCATAGCCGACCTTGCCCTTCAGGTTGGAATGCTCGAACTCGGCGGCATACTCGTGCCACTCCGGCATCATGGCGATCTGGCCCGCCTCGAACGCCTTGGCGACGCCGTCCCAATCCCAACTGGTGCTCCCGGGGTGCGCGATGCCGAGCAGTTTTTTGTAGAACTTGGTCGCCTCGATCGCTTCCGGGCTGTTGGCCAGGCATTTGCCGGGATCCTTGGTTCCGTACAACCCGAGCTCCTGGCCATTGGCGAAGTAATCGCCCCCGTAAGCCAGCAGGACGCTGGTGTAATCTGCCATCAAGGAATCGTATTGGCGCGCCTGGTGCCCGGTGCCAAAAGGCACGTCCGCTTTGGCGTTCTTATTGAACCAATCGGCGATTTGGTAGTACTGCTCCCAGGTGACCTGGCCGGAAGGCCGGGGATCAAAACCGAGGTCCTGCTCGAGTTTGGTATGATGCTTTTCGAACAAGTCTTTCCGGTAGATCCAGATGAGCGTCGGGCAATCGTACGGCAGGGCGTAGAGGGCCTTCTTGTCGAGGAAACGGCCGTCAGCGTCAAGCTGGGTGGGAATGAAGTCCGCGATGCTTTGGGGAACCTGGGGAAGCGTTTGGTCGTCGATGAACTCGTTTAGGTCCATCAACCCCTGGTAGTACGGCGCCAAAATCTGGTAGGGATCGGCGTAGATGACGTGCCAAAAGCCCTGCTGAGAACCGAAATCCAGCGCGACTTTTTGGGTGACTTCGCCGAGCGGCAATTGGGTCAGGTTCAGCTTGATGCCCGTAAGGTCCTGAAACGGTTTGAGGTTGGCGGCGATGGCGGAACTGGGCGGCGTATTTTCCGAAATGAAGTTCAGGGTGACGCCGGCGCACTGCTTCCAAAGGGCGTCGTTGGCCAGCGTCTGGGCCCGGGTTTGGCGGGCGCCGAAAGTGCCGTACAGGCTGGCGCCAAGCAGGGAAGCTCCGGTCAGGCGGAGAAAATGACGGCGGTGGTGGGGGGTGTGCATGGA